>NZ_JBFLKT010000451.1:0-3719 GCF_040883305.1 Lutibacter sp. | reverse complement strand
CGGTGTAATTTTTCTACTTCTTCTGTTCTTCTTTCTAAAAAATCAACTTTTTTAGTATAGTCGTTTATTTTAATTGTAATTTCTTGATTTAATTTTTTATTTTTATCGAGTTCTTGTGAAACTTGAGACTCCTTATCTCTTACTCGTTTTTCTGTCTCTGCAATTTTTTTATCGCGACCAATTATTACTTTTTCGTGTTCAGATTTTAACTCAATAAACTTTTCTTTAGCTTGAAGTATTTTATCTTTTTTAATAGCATCTGCCTCAATTTGGGCTTCTCGTATTAAAGATGTTGCTTCTTTTTTTGTATTTCTTAAAATCTTAGTTGCTTTCTTTTTTTCAAGCGATTTTGCAATTATATAACCAATTGCTAAACCTATTACTATACCAATAATAATTGGCATTATATATTCTACCATATTTCAAATTTGGATATAAAAAAACCTACAATAGTTTGGTTTTATGTAAACTCCTAAAAAACAAGTTTAGAGCTAACTAACTGGTCGAGGATCCGTTCTAGACGGCTTGCTCTAATAGTATAGACTCACTCTTCATAAAAATGTGACGTTGAGTTTAACAAACAATAACTAATGTAGGCAGTATTATTAATTAATATTATTTTAAAGAACTTATTTATTTAAATGCTTATCAATTAAAACATTTAATTTATTCATTTTTTCTAGTGCTTCTGTTAAATCTTCTTTTTTATTAATGGAATTTACTTCAATTAGTGACGCAAATTGTAGTGCACACATAGCCAAAACATCTTGTTTATCACTAACAGCATAATTTTGTTCATAATTACTTACTAAATCATTAATTTTAGTAGCTGCTTTACGCATCCCCTCTTCTTCATTTGCGTTTTTTACTTTAAGTGGGTACACTCTTCCTGCAACTGTAACTTTTATTTTTAATGATTCTCCCATTTATTTAAAAGATCTTATTCGCTTAATTGAGTGATACATGTGTCAATTTCACGAATTAAAGCATTTATTTTGAGTTTTGTTTCTCTTCTATCTTCTTTACTGCCTTCTATAGTTTTTGCAATTTTTAATGTTTGATATTTTTTTTCAATTTCATTATTAAATTGCTTTTCTTTAGTAATTTGAGCTTCTAAAACAGCTATTTTATCATATAAAACTTCGTTCTCTTCTTTTAAAAAACTATAATTTTCTAAAAGGGTTTTGAGCTTATTTTCAAATAAATTAATAACTTCAATTATATTACTCATATATACCTAAAGAATATAAACTATAAATACAAAGTTAGTGTTAGTATGTCAATATTACAACTGTTTTTTTTGCATTTTAGAAAAAACTTACTTTATTTATTAATAATTCGTTGAAATTTTAGACTTTACAAAAAATAATATTTAGTATTTTAGCACAAAATATTAAATGTGAGAAAAGTTTTTTTAATCTTGTTGTTATGTAATTTTACACTGGGCTTTAGCCAAGGTAATGCTACTACTGGCAAAGTTTACCCTAAAGATTATTTTACTACGCCTCTTAAAATTCCGCTGGTATTGTCCGGTACTTTTGCTGAACTAAGAAGTAATCATTTTCACGCTGGTTTAGATATTAAAACGTTGGGAAAAGAAGGTTTAGATGTTTTAGCTTCTGCAGAAGGTTATGTTTCCAGAATTAAAGTTTCACATTGGGGTTATGGAAAAGCGATTTATATTACACATCCGAATGGTTATACTTCTGTATATGCGCATCTGCAAAAATTTAGTGATAAAATTGAAGATTATGTAAAGAAACAACAATATAAAAAAGAAAGTTTTGAAATACATTTATTTCCATCTGCCGCAACTTTGCCAATATCTAAGCATGAAATTATAGGGTTTTCTGGAAATTCTGGAGGCTCTGGTGGTCCACATTTACATTTTGAAATACGCAATACAAAAACCGAAAAACCAATTAACCCAATGTTATTTGGTATTGAAGTAAACGATTCTAAAAAACCAAGAATTAATACATTAATTGGCTATTCTTTGAACAAAAATTCCCATATCAATGCTATTGCTAAACCAATTCAAATTTCTTTAATTCAACTTGAAAATGGCAATTTACTTGCTAAAAAAATCAAAGCATATGGTACAATTGGTTTTGGGATTAATGCCTACGATCAATTGGATGGTGCTTATAATAAAAACGGTTTGTACAGCTTATCACTTGCTGTTAATGGTAAAAGAGCACACGAATTTAATGCTGAATCTTTTTCTTTTGCAGAAAGTAAATATATAAATCTGTTAATTGACTATGAACGATTCAAGACTTTAAAACAGCGGATCCAAAAATGTTTTATTGAACCTGAAAACAAATTGAATGTCTATAAAAAAACCAATAATAATGGGTATGTAACCATTGAAAATGGAATGGATTATACCGTGGAAATAATTGCCAAAGATTTTAAAGGTAACAGTCAAAAAATTACCATTCCAATTACTGGAAGTAAGGATAGTATTTTAGTAAAAGAAACGATTAAAAAAACGCCTTATAAAATTAATCGAACTATTTTTAATGTTTTTAAAAAGGAAGGTGTCACTGTGGCTTTTCCAAAATTCACATTTTATAACGACTTTTATTTAGATTTTCAGTTGCAAGATTCAATAGTAAAAGTACACTCACCAATAGTTCCTTTAGATAAAAAATACACCTTGACTTTTGATGTTTCTAAATATACTGAAACTGAAAAAAAACAGTTATACATAGCTTCAATAGATGAAAAAGGCAGAACAGATTATGAAACTACTGTTAAAAAAGAGGCTACTTTTTACACTACAACTAAAAGTTTAGGAGATTTTACTCTAGTTTCCGATACAAAAGAACCAAAAATACAACTGGTAAATTTTAAGGATGCACAATGGTTAACAAATTTTAGTGAATTAAAAATAAAAATTACAGATAATGAGTCTGGCGTAAAATCATACAGAGGTGAAATTGATGGCGAATGGATTTTATTAGAATATGATCCAAAAATAGATTTGCTGGTTTATAATTTAAACGATAAAATTTTTACAACCGCAAAGCACAATCTAAAAATAACCGTAACAGATAATGTTGGAAATTCAACTACATTAAATGCTACTTTTTTCAGAAAAAAATAAGCGCCACAATTTGAAAACTTATACCCTATTTTTCTTTTTTATATTTACCACAGTTACTTTAAGTGCGCAAAAAGCTACAATTAAAGGTACTATTAAAAATACTGATAAAACCCCTATTGAGGGAGTTTCAATAAGTTATGCCAATTACGGAACTACCTCAAATAAAAAAGGTGAATATTTGTTACAAGTGCCTGCAGAAAAAGAAATTTCAATTATTTTTAGTCATATTTCATATACAACACTTCAAATAAAAATTTCAATTCCTACAAATAAAACTCTTCGCTACTCTCCTATTTTAACTATTAAAGTTGAAGAAATTGATGAAGTACTTGTTGAAGATAGAAAAAAAGATGCTCAAGGAACCATAAAAATTACAACTGAAAATATTACGAAAATACCAGGTGCTAATCAAGGTGTAGAAAATATTTTAATGACGTTACCTGGTGTAAATAACAACAACGAATTAAGTACACAATACAATGTTAGAGGCGGAAATTTTGATGAAAATCTAATATATGTAAACGGAATTGAAGTTTACAGACCATTTTTAGTAAGATCTGGTCAACAAGAAGGCTTGAGTTTTGTAAACAGTGCAATGGTTCAAAAT
>NZ_JBFLKT010000450.1:0-5522 GCF_040883305.1 Lutibacter sp. | reverse complement strand
GTGCAACCACCTGCCTTACACTGACCGAGTCATCCACAATTAATATTTCAAGCTGTTTGCTGATAATGGGCTTAAAATCATCCTCACCCTCAGTTATAATTGCCCCACTACCAATAAGCTCCTCGATATTTAAAATGGGAAACAACAATTACCCAAAACTTAGGTCTTGTTTTTGATTTATTAGATCGCCGTATAAGTGGTTCATTGGAGGCTTATAAAAATGTTACACAAGACCTTTTAATCAATTTTCCTACACCAGGAACTGGTTATAACAGTCAATATAGAAATATGGGAGAAACTCAAAACACTGGTATTGAAGCTTCTTTAAATGTAAGAGCTATTGAAAAAGAAGATTATGGTTTAAATTTCTCTTTTAATATTGGATTTAACAAAAATCGCATAAACTCACTTGGAGTAATGGATGATTTCGGTCAAAATACGAATTGGGCTTCTACTCAAATTGGAAATGATTATGTAATCAATGTTGGTCAGCCGATTGGTTTAATGTATGGATATAAAGGTGATGGTCGTTATGAAGTATCAGACTTTGATTTTGATTCAGGAACTGGGGTTTATACATTAAAATCTGGTGTGGTTGATAATGCCGCAGTTATTGGTACTGTTATGCCTGGTTCAATGAAATTAAAAGATTTGGATGGAGATGGTTTAGTTACTGTAGATGATAATACTATTATAGGAGATTCTAATCCAACGCATACAGGTGGTTTCGTGATTAATGCGAATGCTTATGGTTTTGATCTTTCTGCAGCATTTAACTGGAGTGTAGGAAATGATATATATAATGCAAATAAAATTGAATTTACTACATCTAATCAAAACGGACAATACAGAAACCTTAGCACAATAATGGCTGATGGAAATAGATGGACAAATTTAGATCCAGTTTCTGGTCAACTAGTTACTGACCCAACGCAGTTAACTGCACTTAACGCTAATACTACAATGTGGTCTCCATATATGTCTCGTTTTGTATTTAATGACTGGGCAGTTGAAGATGGTTCTTTTTTAAGATTAAACACGGTTACATTAGGGTATACAGCACCAGAATCAATGATTTCAAAAATAGGTGTTTCTAAACTGAGATTTTATGCTACAGCTAATAATGTTTTCATTATTACAAACTATTCAGGTCTTGATCCTGAAGTGTCAACAAGAAGAAAGACTCCTCTTACACCAGGAGTAGATTATTCTCCTTTTCCACGTAGTAGATCAATAGTTTTTGGGTTAAACCTTAATTTTTAATTAAAACATTTATTTAAAGATGAAAAATTTTATATTAATTTTTGCAATAATAATAGCTGGACTTTTTAGTTCGTGTCAAGAAATGAATGAAGATTTCTTAGATGCACCAGCACAATCAACACTAGACGAATCTATCATTTTTTCAAATGCTGGTTTAGCTAGAGGAGCTGTAGACGGTATATTAGAGCCGATGGGGCAAACAAATTCTTATAGAGGAAGATTTATTCCTTTTTATGGATTTAATACAGATACTGAATGGAATTATAGTTCAGATGACGCTGGAAGTAGTCAAGGAGAGCTTATGATTTATGATGCTAAGGCTAATAATTCACAAATGAATAGCACAAATAATGCTTGGGCTATGATGTATTCAGGTATTGAACGTGCAAATATTTGTATTAGAGGATTACGTAGTTTTGGAAATCCACAATCTGGTACTGAACTTGGGCAGTTATTGGGTGAGGCTTTAACATTGCGTGCGGTTTATTATACTGATTTAATGAAAACTTGGGGAGATGTCCCTGCACGTTTTGAGCCTATCAACTCTGAAACTATTTATTTAGAAAAATCAAGTCGTGATATAATTTATAAGCAAATAATTCAAGATTTAGAAGAAGCTTCAACATTAGTTGCTTGGCCAAATGAAACTTCTGCGACAACATCAGTTGAAAGAATAAACAAAGCTTTTGTAAAAGGTTTGAGAGCTCGTTTAGCAATGGTTGCTAGTGGTTATATGCAATATCCTGACGGCGTTAGAAGAAGCAACGATCCTGAACTTTCAGTTGAGAATATGTACAAAATTGCACTTGACGAATGTAGATCAATTATAAGTAGTGGAAGTGCACATTTAGTACCTTCATTCGAAACATTTTGGAAAAATTATAATGAAGAGAATACAACTGCAGGTAGTGAATCTTTATGGGAAATTCCTTTTGCTGCTGGTCGTGGTAGAGTATTATTCTCTTTTGCAGTGAGACACAGAGGTGTAGATCAATATACGGGTCAGCCAAGAGGAGGGATAGCAGGTCCATTACCTACTGTATTTTATGATTTTGATGAGGATGATAGTCGTAGAGATGTGAGTTGTGTTCCTTATGGTTGGGCTACTCCTGTAAACGGCGTTGCTCAACAAGAATTGGTTGGGTTAGACACTTGGTATTTTGGAAAATATCGTTATGAATGGATGAATAGATATGTTACTTCAACAAATGATGATGGAGTTAATAAAATTTATATGCGATATGCAGAAATTCTTTTTATAGCTGCTGAAGCTGCTAATGAATTAGAAGGTCCAGCTGCTGCTGCACCATACCTAAAGGAAATTCGTATGAGAGCATTTGCTCCTGAATTTCAAGCTGAAAAGGTGGATGGTTATGTAAATGGTTTATCAAGTAAAGAAGCAATGTTCAATGCCTTAGTAAAAGAGCATAAATATGAATTTACAGGTGAAATGGAGCGTAAACAATCACTTATTCGTTGGAATTTATTAAAAGCAAATTTAGATGAAGCAAAAGTGAAAATGACAGATTTACAGAATCGTACTGGAGATTATGTTGATGTGCCAAGCACATTATATTATAAATATGAAGATGATAATGAAACTTTAAATATTTATGGTTTAAATAGAGGAGAAAATCAAGATCCTGGAGTAGAATACTCTGCTTTTACATGGAACCCTTTATTTGATGATATGATAAATTCTATTTACAAATCGGGAGTAAATCCTGATGATAGACAGTATTGGCCAATTTGGCAAGTGTTTATTGATGGAAGTAATGGTAAGTTAGTTAATGATTATGGTTATTAGAAGCTAATAACAATTTAAACGAAATAATACTTTATTATGATTATGAAAACAAAAAATATACTAAAAGGATTAGTTATCACCTTACTCCTTGCATTAACATTCTCTAATTGTACGGGATATGACGTTGATGTAATTGAAGAGTTAGCTGTGGATAGAGAATTTGCTCCAGTTGCACTAACGGCCAGAGTTAGAAATCAAACAACTGTAGAATTAAATTGGACGGTAAACGAAGAAATAAATAGTTATATAGTTGAATTTAGTGAAGATGACCCCAATTTCGGTAACATAGTGAAAACTATTGAGGTTATGGGTAATCAATTACCAATTCAAGTTGCAATGGAAGGAGAAACGCTGTATTCAATTAGAGTTCAGGCAATAAGTGCAAGAGGATTAGAAGATTCTAATTGGGCATTAATATCTGCGCAGACCTTAACTGAACAACTTATGCTAGCTCCTGAACCAGGAGATATAAAAGCATTACAAGCTACTTTTAGATGGGTGCCAAATATTAATGTTACACAAATTATAGTTAACCCAGGTGAAATAGTACATAATATTACTGCTCAAGAAAAAATTGATGGAGTAGCTACAGTTACTGGATTAACTAGTGAAACTGATTATACGGCAGTATTATATAACAATGCTAAAGTAAGAGGCTCTTCATCTTTTTCAACAGGAATAGACATTGGAGATAATACATTAGTTTTAGTTACAGATGATTTATTCCAAATGATTGCAGATGCAGCTGATGGAGATATTTTATTATTAGAAGCAGGTGATTATACTACACAAACTGGTACAGTTGAATTAAATAAGTCAATTACTATTCAAGGTTTAAGAAGTTATAATAAACCACTTTTAAATATTAATTTCGAACTTGTTGCTGGTGCAATAGATGTAAGCCTAATTGATTTAGATTTAAATGGTGGTACAACTATACAAGATGTTGTAAGATATACTGGAGCTGGTAATTATAATTCGCTATTGGTTAGTGGTTGCAATGTGCACGATTTTGATCGTTCATTTATTGCTGGTAATACAACGGATGCAATAGTACAATCTGTGACTGTTGAAAATTCAATTGTAACAAATATTATTACTAACGGAGGTGATTTCATAGACTTTAGAAATTCAGATGTATTAAATTTGAATGTTAATACAAGTACTTTTAATAATTGTGCTCCAGGTCGTGATTTTATTAGACTTGATGATGCAGGAACTTCAACTCAATCTGGATTAACTTGTAATGTATTATTAGATAGCTGTACTATTTATGCCTGTTCTAATTCTTCAAGTAAAAGACTTTTATATGTTAGATTTCAAGCAAATGTAATAACAGTTCAAAATACCTTAATTACAGATACTGATTCAGAAGGATATTCAGATCAAAGTAGAACGGATCCAAGTCCAACATTTAATAATAATAATTACTTTAATGCAGCTGGATTTTCTAATACGGCACAAGTAGTTTTTGATGGTTCAGGAACTTTTACTGAATTAGACCCGGGGTTTGTTGATGCATCTACAGGTGATTTTACTATTACTAATCAAACATTATTAGATAGTCAAGTAGGAGACCCACGTTGGAGACCTTAATAAATATAATTTAATTAATTTGTTAATATTAAAAGAGGTATATAATTTTTTGTATACCTCTTTAACTTTTTAGAATATAATATAGCTATTCAATGAACTTATATTCAATTTTTTACTGTTTTGTAAAATTCTAGTAAAAAAAGGCAAAATTTGAATAATTAATTACCTATTTTTTGTTAAAAGGACGAAATACTTTGTTTGTTTCATTTTTTTTTATAATTTTATGTAATCGATTACATTTATAATGAATATCAAAAAATTAAAACCAAATTTATATTAATAGTAAAACTGCCAAAACATGATGAAAAAATTACTCTTTTTAATTCTTTTCCTTTCATTAGGAGTATTGGACACTTATTCGCAAAATCAAAATACTACAGTTTATGACTTTACGGATGGAAGCATAATTACAAACAAACAAAGTACTGATGGTAAATTAACACTGGCCGGTGATTATAGTTATCACTCGACAAATTATGGTCTAAATCTTAAAGTAGGTCAGGAGATTAATATTCAAGTGGATGGAAGTTGTATTATTAAATTTCTAGGCTCTAAATATTCAAGTCTTAATATGCTTGGAACGGCTTCAACAAGCGGTAATCTTGGCGAAGTTTATACTAAAGTTGAGATTGATTTAGTTGACACCTACGAGTTTGTTTATTCAGGTGAAGCTAGTACCGTAAACTTTATTACTACATTAACTACAGAAGGAGGAAGTGATGTTTATCTGCCTTCTATTGAGGTGATTACGCCAGAGATTCCAAACGGATTACCAGATGTTTGGGATTTTGGAGCAGCACAATTAGATGAAACAAAATTCAATAATAGATTAACAGAAGACGCTATCAATGCGTGG
>NZ_JBFLKT010000083.1:0-6639 GCF_040883305.1 Lutibacter sp. | reverse complement strand
TTCGATTTAAAGACCAGAAGTTTAGCAGCTATGTTGTTTTTAGTGCAACGTGGTTTGGCGGCAGGAATCACCATTTTTGCACCCGCAATTATTTTATCGGCAGTGTTGGGATGGGATTTAACTACACTTAACATTATAATTGGTGTTTTGGTAATTATTTATACGGTAACAGGCGGAACTAAAGCAGTAAGTGTTACTCAAAAACAGCAAATGGCAGTAATTTTTGCTGGAATGTTTGTGGCTTTTTATTTAATTGTAAGTTATTTACCTGTAGATATCTCATTTTCAAAAGCCTTAAAAATTGCTGGAGCAAGCGGAAAAATGGAAGTGTTAGATTTCTCTTTTAATTTAGACAACAGATATACTTTTTGGAGTGGAATTATTGGAGGGACATTTTTAGCACTGTCTTATTTTGGAACAGATCAAAGTCAGGTGCAGCGCTATTTGTCTGGAAAATCTATGAAAGAAATGCAATTGGGACTTATTTTTAACGGTTTGTTAAAAGTGCCAATGCAGTTTTTTATTTTATTGGTTGGGGTTATGGTATTTGTGTTTTATCAGTTTAATGCTTCACCTTTAAATTTTAATCCTGCAGCCACAGAAATTGTAAAAAATTCTGAATATGCAGAAGAATATCTTGCATTAGAGAGTAAACATCGAGATATTGAAATGTTAAAATCTGAAACTAATTTAAGTTATGGTAAAGATTTAACGAATAAAGTTTTATTAAATAAAATTCAAGAGCTAAATACGCGCGAAATTAAAAATAGGGAACGCGCAAAAGAACTTATTAAAAAAGCAGATGCCAGTGCAGAAACAAACGATAAGGATTATGTTTTTATTCATTTTATATTAAATAATTTACCGCGTGGATTAATAGGTTTATTGTTGGCAGTTATTTTATCTGCTGCAATGTCTAGTACTGCTTCAGAATTAAATGCTTTGGCAAGCACCACTGCAATGGATTTGTACAAGCGTAATGTTAAGGGCGAAAAAACAGATAGGCATTTTGTAAACGCTTCAAAATGGTTCACACTAGCTTGGGGAATTATGGCGATTTTAGTGGCCTGTTTTGCCAGTTTGTTTGATAATTTAATTCAATTGGTAAATATTATTGGTTCTATATTTTATGGAAATGTTTTAGGTATATTTTTATTGGCATTTTTTATAAAATTTGTAAAAGGAAATGCCGTTTTTGTTGCTGCTATTATTACACAAGCAATTGTAATTGTAGGATGGTGGCAAGATTGGATGCCTTATTTGTGGCTTAATTTATTTGGCTGTGCATTGGTCATGTCAATAGCAATTTTATTACAAGTTTTTTCTAAAAACACGAATTTACAAACAACTAGCTAATTTTATAAGATTAATTTACCTGTTCTCCGTTATTAATAGAAGTTTTAGAAGTTTTTAAAAGAACAATTTCCCCATTGTTATTAGCAACACCTAAAACTAAACATTCACTTAAAAAATTGGCAATTTGTTTCTTTTTAAAATTAACAATTGCTATAATTTGTTTATGTAACAGATCCTTTTTTGTGTATAAATCTGTAATTTGTGCACTCGACTTTTTAATTCTCAAGTTGCCAAAATCTATGGTGAGTTGGTACGCAGGTTTATGTGCTTTTGGAAAATCAGTTACTTCTATTATTGTCCCTATTCTAATGTCAACTTTGCTAAAATCATCAAAATTAATTTCAGGTTTCATAAAATAATTAATTATTGTGCTTGTTTTCGTCTATTCTTCAATAACAATAAATTCTGTTCTTCTGTTTAATTGGTGTTCTTTTTCAGTACATTTTACACCGTTAGAACATCTGTTTACAAGTTCTGTTTCACCATAACCTTTACCATAAATTCTTGCAGAATCTATTCCTTTAGAAATTATATATGAAATTGTAGATGAAGCTCTTCTGTTTGATAATTCTAAATTGTAACTATCTGGAGCTCTGCTGTCTGTATGCGATTTGGTTTCAATTTTTATAGTTGGATAATTTTGTAAAATAGCAACAACTTTATCGAGTTCTATAGCAGCTTGTGGCGTAATTTCAGCCTTATTTAAATCAAAATTTATTGGATTGATTTTTACCATCTTTTTATTTCTTACAATTTCAAATTCTTCTTGTGAATTTAAATAAACTGTTTTTGAGGTAATTTCCTCATAATTTTGTGTTGCATTAATAATAAAACTATATGGCTGATAACCTGGTGCATTCACAAATAAATCAAAATTAAATGTGCAACCCAATTCTAAATTGAAATTTCCATTTTCATCTGCCAAAACCTCCTTTATTTTGGTGTTATTGGTAAAAACTGTAATGTTTGCAGAAGCAATAGGTAAATTTGTTTCTTTATCTAAAATTAATCCATTTACAATTTGCAAGCAGGCATTAGGAACTAATTTTATGATTTTTTCAATTTTAAAGTTATTTATGTTGTCTGTAGAAAATGTTATTTCGGCATTTGAATAATTTGATTTTTCAACTAATAATTTATAAGACGCGTTACATTCTAAATCAAATTTAAATTCAAGTGTTTTTAGGTTGATTGTCTCTTTTAAAACATCGTTTTCAAATAACGAAATTTGCAAATTGTTTAGCTCGTTTCCTGTACTTTCATCTGCAATTACACCAGTAAATAATTGTTTGCAAACAATCGGAATTAAAAAGATTTTTTTGATATGACTATAATCGTTTCTTGAATCTGTTCTAATTTGTAATTCAGCAGTTTCAAAACCATCTTTTTCGGCAATAATTTTATAATTTTCGTTGCAATCTACTTTAAAATTGTAATTTTTATTGTTTTCAATTAGTTGTGAATCAATCAATTGTTGGTTCTTAAATAACTTAACAGTGGTACTGCTTAAAGGTTCGTTTGTTTGTTTATTTAAAATGATTCCAGTAATTAGTTGGTTACATTCAATAGGTGTAAGTTCAATATTATTGGTGAATTGTAAATCTGCTTGTTTGTCAGTATTTATTGTAATTTCTGAATCTAAAAAACCATCTTTTTGAGCAATAATTGTATATGTATTTTCGCATTTTAAATTAAAATTAAATGCTGAATTACGGTCTGTTTTTACAGTTTTAATAGTTGTTCCATTAATTGTAAGTTTTAGAGTTGTATTTACCAATAATTCACCAGTTTTTGTATTTGTAACCACACCTGAAACCACTTGATTGCATGGAAGCGGAACAAGAGCAATTTTTTGGCTTAAATTGTGATCGTTTTTTGAATCTGTTCTAATTGGTAATTCAGCAGTTTCGAAACCATTTTTTTCGACAATAATTTTATAATTTTCGTTGCAATCAACTTTAAAAATGTAATTCTTATTGTTTTCAATTAGTTGTGAATCAGTTAATTGATTGTTTTTAAATAACTTAACGGTTGTATTATTTAAAGGTTCATTTGTTTGTTTATTTAAAATGGTCCCAGTAATTAGTTGGTTACATTCAATAGGAGTTAAATCAATATTATTAGTAAATTTTAAATCTGCTTGTTTGTTTGTATTTAATGTAATTTCTGAATCTAAAAAACCTTCTTTTTGAGCAATAATTGTATATGTATTTTCACATTTTAAATTAAAACTAAATGCTGAATTACTGTCTGTATTTATAGTTTTAAAAGTTGTACCATTAACTGTAAGTTTTAAGGTTGAATTTAACAACGGTTCATTAGTTTTTAAATTTGTGACCACACCAGAAACAATTTGATTGCAAGGAAGTGGAACAAGCGCTATCTTTTGATTGAAATTGTGATCGTTCTTTGAATTTGTTTTAATTGGTAATTCAGCAGTTACAAAACCATCTTTTTCGGCAATAATTTTATAATTTTCGTTACACTCAATATTAAAACTAAAGTCATTGTTATTTTCAATTAGTTGTGAATCAATTAATTGTTTGTTTTTGTATAGCTTAACGGTAGTAAAACTTAACGGTTCGTTTGTTTGTTTATTTAAAATGGTTCCAGTAATTAGTTGGTTGCATTCAATAGGTGATAACTCAATATTTTCTATGAGTTTTAAATCTAGTTGCTTGTTGGTATTAAGTTTAATTTCGGCATCTAAAAAACCTTTTTTTTCAGCGATAATTTTATAAACCGATTCGCATTCCAGTTCAATTCTAAAATTAGACCTGCTTCTTAATATTTCTGAAGTCACTAATTTATCATTTTTATAAATCTTCAACGCTGTATTTATTAAAGTTTCTCCTGTAAGTTTATTCGAAACTTCACCCGAAACAACTTGAATACAAGGAAGTGGCTTTAAAGCAATGTCTGTTGTAAGTTCTTCATCATAATTTGCATTTGTTTTAATCTTAATTTCAGAAGGGAAGAAGCCATCTTTATCTGCAATAATTTTGTATTCGTTATTACAAGCTAGTTCAAAATTATAGAGCGCGTCATTACGTGTAGTTTTTGTTGATATAATTTCACCATTTTGGAAAAGTTTTAATGTAATATTTTCTAGTAACTCGTTTGTTCGCGCATTTGTTACAATTCCATTTAATTGCTGCACACAAGGAACTGCAATTAGTTCAATATTTTTAACAATTTCTGCATCTAATGTTTCATCTGTGTCAAAAGTAATTTCGTTTGAAATAAAATGTTCTTTTTGAGCCGTAACTTTATAAGCTTCGTTACATTTTAATTTAAATTTATAGCTCCCGTCTTTAGCTGTAATTAAAGAATCAACAGCTTTATCATTAGTGTAAATTGTGAGGCTTGCATTTGCAATAGGTTTATTTATAGTGTTGTTAAGAAGGATTCCCGTAACTAACTGGATGCATTCGATTTCAATATCAATTAATTTAAAACCATATATATCAACATCACCTTTGCCTTTTTTTCTATTTGAAATAAAAAAACCAGAATCATTATTTGGGTGCATAACATAACCGAAGTCATCGGATATTGAATTTATTGGAGCGGGTAAGTTTTCAACTTTGGTATATTTTCCATTTATAAATTCACTTTTAAAAATATCTAAATTCCCTTTGCCTTTATGTCCGTAAGAAGCAAAATAAAGGGTGTTATTATTAGCAACAGACGGATATAAATCATCCTTAAAAGTATTAATGTTATCTCCTAAGTTTTTAGGAGAACTCAAACTTCCGTTTTCTAAAATATTTGAAACGTAAATATCATAATTACCATATCCACCAGGCATATTCGAAGTGAAAAACAATTTTGTACCATCTTTATTTATGAATGGATTTCTTATGGAATAGGTTTCACTATTAAATGAAACAGGCAATATATTAGTGATGTTAAAGTCAGCATCAATATCGGCCTTAAAAAGATTTATAGGTTTTTCGGGTAATTTGGAATCTTTAGGTTGATTATCATAATTACTATCCCTACAAAAATAAATGGTTTTTCTATCTGGACTTAGAGCTAAGTCAGTTTCATTAAATGTAGCAAAAACATCGCTCGAAAGCCTATTAGTTTGTAAAATGTCGCTAGAATCTGTAAGTTTTCCAAAATAAAATTCTAAAAAAAGATTTCGGTTTTTCGCCCTTCTATTTGAGGAAAAAGCTTTATCGTTTTCTATTTTTTTTGAGGAAGCAAAAAATACTGTTTCGGAATCTAAAAAATTTATACCGAGCTCAGCATATCTAGAATTAACCTCAGAATTGAAAATTTTATATTCTTTTTGTTGTCCAAAGAGTGTAGTTGTAATTAGAAAGATAAATAATTGTGTAAACTTTTTCATTGTAAAATTTAAATCTATTTTTTTGAAATTTTCTCAAATACCCAAGCCGGACCAATTAATAAAAATTGTAAATCTTTAAAAAATGAAGGTTTTTTACCTTCTAATTTATGACCATAAAATTGCCCAATCCAAGCCACTACAAAAATAACCAAAGAAGCATAAAACAGGGGAATAAGATTGGATAAATAATAATTACCCACCAAACAGGTTAAAGAAAATAATAGCATTTTTAAAAAGGTTGAAAACGAGAGTTTTATATAAAAGAATAGTAATATAAATAAAATTACTGTAGCCCAGTTTTCGAGAATTGGATTGTTCATTTTTATGAGGTTCTCGATTCCTTTTGATGGAATACTCATAAATAAACCTACAATGCTAAAAAATATTAAAGGCACGCAGATATAATGTATTAATTGGTTAGTTTTATTTTGATGACTTATGGCATATTCATCAAACCATTGTTTTTGTGTTTTCATATATGTAATAATACTTTGTGATGAGCGCTTATTTTGGGCTATTTTTAATTCTATTTTATAATAAGATTTTTAACAAGCACCTTTCATAAATAATTGGTGTTAACAAACGTTAACATTATTTAACTATTTTTTCTGTTAAATAATACTTTTTTAAAGCAACTTTGTTTT
Organism: Lutibacter sp.; assembly: GCF_040883305.1. Lineage (GTDB taxonomy): Bacteria > Bacteroidota > Bacteroidia > Flavobacteriales > Flavobacteriaceae > Lutibacter. Next base: position 282 of record NZ_JBFLKT010000083.1, on the reverse strand, counting down.
TATATAATGTGTTAAAGATATAAAAATAATACTGTTATAAAACATACATTAAAAACGAACCTATATGATTCATTATTGTAATAAAAGGCAATTTCTTTTACCACTTTTTTTGATATTTTTTTTAATTAAAACTTCTTTTGCTCAAAGTGTTAAAGGAATTGTGTTAGATGAAGATAAGCTGCCATTAGAATTTGTCTCAGTTGCTTTATTGCAACCTTCAGATTCGTTATTAGTAAAATACACATCGACTGGAGAGGATGGAAAATTTGATATTTCTGGTTT
>NZ_JBFLKT010000082.1:0-2604 GCF_040883305.1 Lutibacter sp. | reverse complement strand
TTATTATAAATCTGTTTACCTAAGTATACTCTCATTTAATTTTTATCGGTATTTGCTAAAACTTGTTATTTAGTAATAAAAATACTAATTTACCAGCTATTTTAAGGGATAAAAAAGAATTAATTAAGGCAAATACTTCTTATCAAAATTTGGTTTCCGCTTTTCTAAAAAGGCATTTCTACCTTCTGTTGCTTCTTCTGTCATATACGCTAAACGAGTTGCTTCTCCAGCAAAAACCTGTTGTCCTACCATTCCGTCATCGGTTAAATTCATAGCAAATTTTAACATTTTTATAGACGTTGGAGATTTTTCTAAAATTTCTTGTGCCCACTCATAAGCAGTATTTTCTAAATCGTCATGTGGAATTACAGCATTTACCATGCCCATTTCAAAAGCTTCTTGTGCAGAATAATTTCTTCCTAAGAAAAATATTTCACGTGCTTTTTTTTGTCCCACCATTTTAGCTAAATATGCCGATCCGTAACCACCATCAAAACTAGTAACATCGGCATCAGTTTGTTTAAAAATTGCGTGTTCTTTACTTGCTAAGGTTAAATCGCACACTACGTGCAAACTATGTCCGCCACCAACAGCCCAACCCGGCACTACTGCAATTACAACTTTTGGCATAAAACGAATTAAACGTTGTACATCTAAAATATTTAATCTGTGGTAATTATCTTCACCAACATAACCTTGGTGCCCACGTGCACGTTGATCGCCTCCGCTGCAAAAACTATACGCACCATCTTTAGTGCTAGGTCCTTCGGCACTTAATAAAACCACGCCAATATTTAAATCTTCTTGTGCGTCGTGAAATGCTTCTAACAATTCACTAGTTGTTTTTGGTCTAAAGGCATTTCTAACATTTGGTCGGTTAAATGCAATACGGGCAACTCCCCCACTTTTTTTATAGGTAATATCTTCAAATTTCTTTACTGTCTTCCAATTTATAGTACTCATTTTATAAGTTTTGAAAGGTAAAAATAATTCATTTTAATGTTTATTCACAAGCTATATTAAAAAATATTAAACACAATGTAACAATGGAAACTGGAATTTGCCATATTTACTGTAATTTTGAATGCTTTTGAGCGACAAAGTTTACGCTTGGATGTTAATAAATCTAGAAGAAATGAAAATTATACCGTCAAACAATACAACTAAATCTGAATTACCATTAAAACATAAAATTAGTTTTGAGGCAATTTTTATATATTTAGAGACTATTGCTAAAGATAAAAATCATTTATTAAATAGCTTTGCCGTGCAGCTTTTAGATGAATATAAAAACTACCCAGAGCTTAGAGATGGCTTTGAAGATTCTAGTTATTTAGAAAAATACAATGTTCAAATAGACCGTTTATTAGATCTTCTTTTTCCAGAATTATTGCAAACAAACGAAATTAAAGCTGCCAGTATTCCTTTTGAATTTACAACCTTCAAATTATCGAAGCGTTTTGAGCAAATTATAGATGCAGCAGGTAATGACTATAAATTGGAGTTGAGAAATTATGAAAGTGAAAATTTATACATTATGGCTTGTACTTTTATTTTAGCCTATTGTTATGATACTGTTATAGATTTTAAAAGACCTTTTTATTACGATATTCCTAACAAGAATACAGGTATTGTAAAACATTACCGAACTTTATATAATGGAGATTTTTTTAAGGTAGAACCATCTGAAAATGCTCCAAAAATTACAGAAGACGATATTAAAGTGTTGTTAGATAATTTTGATAATATAGATTTATGGAAAGAGAAATTCCCTCCAAACAGTTATAATTTTAGAGGTTTTGGGATTGTAAATTTATTTGATGTTACACAAGATGAATCCTTGTCTAAAATAAAGCAAGATTTGCTTAGAAAAGATGACAATACGTTTATTGAACTCGAAAAAAGCATTGGTAGTTTATACAATTCTAAAAATATAAAAATTGGTTTTTCTACCTATAATTCTAAAGAAAGTGATATTCTATTTAAAAATTATAAAAATCAAAATAGTTTTATTCAATCTGGAAATTGTAACGAAAAATGTAGTGATTTCTTTTGTTCAGGAATTTTTAGCAACTTGTTTAAAAAAGGTGAGTTAGTAAGTATTTCTGATGTTGAAAAATATGGAAGAGCAACCAATTACAACAAGTTTTACAAAGCCTTAAATAAACACCAAATAGAAAGTGTAATTTTAATTCCGTTAAAGATAAAAGAAGGATTATTAAATGTTTTAGAAATTGTTTCTACAAAAAAATACGAACTTAACTCTATAAATGCCAACAAATTAAGAGATATTACCCCTGTTTTTAAAATTGCCATCCATAGATTTATGGATGAATACGAAACTAAGTTAGAATCTATTATTCAAGAAAACTACACATCGCTACATCCTTCTGTAAAATGGAAATTTTATGAAGCTGTAGAAGATATTTTATTTGAATCTGAAATAAATAATACAAAAGTTAATAATTTAAAAGATATTGTTTTTGAGGATGTAATTCCACTATATGGCCAAAGTGATATTAAAGGTTCTTCAACGGCAAGAAATAATGCCATAAAAGAAGATTTAATAAAACAATTAAATTTAGCTCAAACAATTATTAATCA
>NZ_JBFLKT010000081.1:0-3906 GCF_040883305.1 Lutibacter sp. | reverse complement strand
TATACAAGCTGTACAGTTAATACATTCTAATTGAGTTCCGTTTCTAATATCAATTCCTGTTGGGCACACATAAACACATTGTTTACAATCTATACAATCTCCATGTCCTAACTCTTCTCTGTTTTCACCTTTTCGTAATTTTTTTCTACCAGAATCTCCTTCTCCTCTTACAAAATCATACGCTACATTTATAGATTTATTGTCTAATAGAACTCCTTGTAATCTACCATATGGACAAACTATAATGCACACTTGTTCTCTAAACCAAGCAAACACAAAGTAGAATACACCTGTAAAAACTAACAAATAAATTAGTGTATCTAAATGCTCTGCTGGACTAGCTGTTATATATGCCAAAACTTCATCTGAACCAATTATATAAGCTAAAAATACATTTGAAATTATAAATGAGATTATAAAAAAGACAACCCATTTTAAGACTCTTTTTCTAATTTTTTCTGCATCCCATTTTTGCTTGTCAAGTTTTATTTGTTTAGATCTATCTCCTTCAATTAAATATTCAACTTTTCTAAATACCATTTCCATAAAAATAGTTTGAGGACACATCCAACCGCAAAATATTCTTCCAAATACTACTGTAAATAAAATAATAAAAACAACGCTTACCAACATTGAAATTACTAATAAATGAAAATCTTGTGGCCAAAAAGGAAAACCGAAAATATGAAATTTACGTTCTATTATATTAAATAATAAAAACTGATTTCCCTTAATTTTAATAAAAGGAGCAGCTAACAAAAATACCAAAAGAAACCAACTAACAATGGTTCTATAATTATAAAATCTACCTTTAGGTTTTTTAGGAAAAATAAAATTTCTTTTTCCACTTTTATCAATTGTTGCAATTGAGTCTCGAAATATTTCTTTGTTTTCTTTATCCATTTTAACTGCTTCTGTATAAAAATTTTAAGCAAATTTATAGTTAATTGATTTATCGCATGGAAACATAAGTGACAAAAAAAGGGAAAAGAAACTGATTTATTTTATAACTATTATAAACCCGCTTATTTTCCCTCAATTTTTCTAAATACTTTAACTAAAATAGGAATGCTTTTTAGTAAAACCTATAATTATTCAAATATTATAACTACTTGAAAATCCAAATTCTACAAAGCTTCCCTTTTTTATTATTCTTCTGGCCAAATAATATCACCTTCTGCAGCTTTTGGACTTGCTGGTTGCGTTCCTTGCATTGAGATAATATAACTTGCTAATTGAATTCTCTCTTCTCTAGTAATAGTACTTTCCCAAGCAATCATTCCTTTACCAGGTCTTCCTCCGTTGGTTAATGTATTAAAAATCGATTTAACATCTCCTCCTAAAATCCAAACATTATCTGTTAAATTAGGTCCTATACTTCCTCCTAAATCTGCTAAGTGACAAGCAGTACAGGTTTTTGAAGCAAACAATTCTTTTCCTTTTGCAATACTTTCATCATCTGTTAATACTACAATATTGCTATCGTCAAATAATTGTGGATTTGCTGCTTTATAAGCTTCAACTTCGGCCTTACCTTCAGCTATTTCAGTAGCAAATTCTTCAGCTTGGCTGTACTTTTCAGAATTATAAAAAACCTGAATATAGTAAAAAATACTAATTGCAATGGTAATATAGAAGCCGTATAACCACCAAGGTGGCAATACATTATCTAGTTCTTTAATTCCATCGTAATCGTGGTCTAACATAATGTCTTCTTCTGTTCCTAGCTCGTGGGCTTTGGTCAAAGATTTCATAAACTTTTTCCAACCCGATATGTTTTCTGAATTTTTATTCATCTGTTTTTTCTTTAGTATTTGTATCGTTATCGAAAGGTAAATTACTTAAATTGTCAATTCTTCGTTTTGGAAGTTTAAAAACAAATATTATCATTGTTGAAAAAACCAAAAAGAATAAGACTAATGAAATTATTGGATAAATTTCTACCCCTTCAATACTTTCTAAATTATGTTTTATAAATTTTAACATAGGTTATTATTTTAAGGCTGTATTATTTGCTTTAATATCTGTACCTAAACGTTGTAAATACGCAATTAAAGCTACAATTTCTTTGTTTTCAATATTACTTGAACCATAATTTTTAACAAACTCAGGGTCTTGTCTTAAATTATTTTCAATTTCTTTAGCTTGTACCAATAAAGCTTGTTTAGCTCCTTTAATTTCTTCTTCAGAATAAGGAACTCCAAGACCAGCTAGTCCATTCATTTTACTCTCCAAATTAGAGGCATTCATATCATTTTTAATTAGCCAAGGATAACGTGGCATAATAGAACCAGGTGATGTAGAACGAGGATCTAGCATATGGTTAAAATGCCAATTATCATTGTATTTTCCTCCAATTCTGTGCACATCTGGCCCTGTTCTTCGTGATCCCCATAAGAATGGAAAATCGTATACAAATTCACCTGCTTTAGAATATTCACCATAACGCTCAACTTCTGAACGGAACGGACGAATCATTTGAGAATGACAGTTATTACAACCTTCTCTAATATAAATATCTCTACCTTCTAATTCTAAAGGTGTGTATGGTTTTACACTTTCAATAGTTGGAATGTTAGATTTTACCAATATTAATGGAACAATTTCTACCAAACCACCAATTAAAATAGCAACAGTTGTTAAAATTGTAAATAATACTGTTTTTCTTTCTAACCAAGTATGGAATCCTTCCCCAGAAACACGTTTACCACTAATTTTTTTCAAAGGAGCAGCTTCAGCTAATTCATCTTCAACAACAGATCCCGCTTTTGCTGTTTTAATAATGTTAATTGCTAATAAAACAAAACCTGTTAAATACAATGTACCTCCAATTGCACGCATTGCATACATTGGAATAACTTGTGTAACCGTTTCTAAGAAATTTCCATAAACTAAGGTTCCATCTGGATTAAATTGTTTCCACATAAATGCTTGTGTAAACCCAGCAACATATAACGGAATTGCATAAAATAAGATTCCTAAAGTACCCAACCAAAAATGAGTATTTGCTAATTTTTTAGAATATAGTGGTGTTTTCCAAAGTTTTTCTGCTAACCAATATACAATACCAGCAATCATAAATCCATTCCAAGCTAAAGCACCAATATGAACGTGACCAACAATCCAATCTGTATAATGTCCAATTGCATTTAAGTTTTTAAATGATAACATTGGACCTTCAAAAGTTGCCATACCATAACCTGTAATTGCAACTACAAAGAATTTTAATACAGGATTTTCACGTACTTTATCCCAAGCTCCACGTAAGGTTAATAAACCGTTTATCATACCACCCCAAGATGGGAAAATAAGCATTATTGAAAAAACTGTTCCTAAATTTTGTGCCCATTCTGGCAGTGCTGTATATAATAAATGGTGAGGTCCAGCCCAAATATATAAGAAAATTAATGTCCAAAAGTGAATAATAGATAATCTATAAGAATACACTGGTCTATTAGCTACTTTAGGAACAAAATAATACATTAAACCTAAAACTGGTGTTGTTAAAAAGAATGCAACTGCATTATGTCCATACCACCATTGCACCAGTGCATCTTGCACTCCAGAATACACCGAGTAACTTTTAAATGCAGATACAGGCATTTCTAAATTGTTAAATATATAAAGAACAGCAATAGTAATTACAGTAGCAATATAAAACCAAATTGCAACATAAATATGTCTTTGCCTTCTTTTTAATATGGTACCAAATAAGTTAATTGCAAATACAACCCAAATTAAAACAACAGCAATATCTATTGGCCATTCTAACTCTGCATATTCTTTTGAAGATGTTAAACCCAAAGGCAATGTAATTGCAGCTGCAACAATAATAGCTTGCCAGCCCCAAAAATGAATTCTACTTAAAACATCATTAAACATTCTTGTTTTAAGTAATCTTTGAGT
>NZ_JBFLKT010000080.1:0-6945 GCF_040883305.1 Lutibacter sp. | reverse complement strand
TTATTAAATCAATCAAAAAAATACGAACTAGTTGGATTTTATGATCCAATTGAAGAAAATGCACAGAAAGTTGCGGAAGAATTTGGCTATAAAAAATTCAATTCCGTTCAAGAATTAATTGACGCTGTTGATGTAGTTGATATTGTAACTCCAACCCTTTCACATTTCGATTGTGCCAAAGAGGCAATAGAAAAAGGAAAACACATTTTTATTGAAAAACCTATTACTAAAACGGTTGAAGAAGCTGAAGCTATTATTAAATTAGCTGATAAATATAATATTAAAGGACAAGTTGGGCACGTAGAACGTTTTAATCCTGCATTTACAGCCGTTAAAGATGCTATTGAAAATCCAATGTTTATTGAAACACACAGGTTGGCAGAGTTTAATCCAAGAGGAACAGATGTTCCTGTAGTTTTAGACTTAATGATTCACGATATTGATATTATTTTAAGTGTGGTAAAATCCAAAGTAAAAAGTGTACACGCAAGTGGCGTTTCTGTAATTAGTGATACTCCCGACATTGCGAACGCACGTATCGAATTCGAAAATGGCTGTGTGGCTAATTTAACAGCAAGTAGAATTTCATTAAAAAATATGCGTAAATCTCGCTTTTTTCAAAAAGATGCTTACATAGCTGTCGACTTTTTTGAAAAAGCTACTGAGGTGGTTAAAATGAAAGATGCTCCAAAAGTTCCTGGTGATTTTGATATGATTTTACAAAATGCTGAAGGAATTAAAAAACAAATCTATTTTGAAAACCCTGCAATTGCTACAAATAATGCAATTTTAGATGAATTGGAAACTTTTGCAGATGCAATTGTTAATAACACAACACCAATTGTTACGCTAGAACAAGGTACAGAAGCATTACGAGTTGCTCACATGATTATTAACGATTTTTAGTATGAAAATTTATCAGGTTGATGCTTTTACCAATAAAATCTTTAAAGGAAACCCGGCAGCAGTTTGCCCTTTAGAAAAATGGATTTCAGATGATTTAATGCAACATATTGCAGAAGAAAATAATGTATCTGAAACTGCATTTTTTGTAAAGAAAGACAATCAATATGAACTCCGGTGGTTTACACCAACTTGCGAAGTAGATTTATGTGGACATGCAACTTTGGCTACTGCTCACATTATTTTTACTGAATTAAATTATAAAAAACCAGTTTTAGAATTTAATTCAAAAAGCGGTATTTTAACAGTTAAAAAGAATGAAGATTGGTACACACTTAATTTTCCTTCAGAAGAAATTAAAGAAATTGAAACTCCTGAAATTTTAAAAGATGCGCTAAACGTTCCTATTTTAAAAACCTATAAAGGAATTCGGAAATTGTTAGTTTTATTAGAAAATGAGGATACTTTAAAAATGATAACCCCAAATTTCTCAAAAATAATGGAACTTGATTCGCAGGAAATTATTGTGACTTCAAAAGCAAACAATTTAGATTTTGTTTCACGCTTTTTTGCTCCAAAAATTGGTATAAATGAAGATCCTGTTACTGGTTCGGCACACACATTATTAATTCCTTTTTGGGCTAAAAAATTAAATAAAAATAACTTAGAAGCGATGCAGCTTTCAAAAAGAACAGGTTATTTAATATGTAAGTATTTAAATAAAAGAGTTGAAATAAGCGGACAAGCAATCACTTTTTTAAAAGGAGAATTAACAATTTAATAAATAAATTATGAATAACATAGCAGTTATAGGCGCTGGAACAATGGGTAATGGAATTGCCCACGTATTTGCGCAAAATAATTATAAAGTACATCTTATTGATATTTCACAAGAGTCTTTAAATAAAGGTTTGGCAACAATTACTAAAAACTTAGATAGGTTAGTTGCAAAAGATAAAATTACTGAAGCCATAAAACTAGAAACTTTAAAAAATATTTCTACTTTTACTTCAATTTCTACTGGTGTAAAGGACAGTGATTTAGTTGTTGAAGCTGCCACTGAAAATGTGGATTTAAAATTAAAAATATTTAAAGAACTTGATGAAGTTGCTCCTGAAAAGGCAATTTTAGCTTCAAATACTTCCTCTATTTCAATTACACAAATTGCGGCAGTTACAAACAGACCAGAAAAAGTAATCGGAATGCATTTTATGAATCCTGTTCCAATTATGAAATTGGTTGAAATTATTAGAGGTTATAATACATCTAATGAAGTTACTACAACAATTATGGAACTGTCTAAAAATTTAGGTAAAGCTCCTGTTGAAGTAAATGATTACCCTGGTTTTGTTGCAAATAGAATTTTAATGCCAATGCTTAATGAAGCTATAGAAACCTTGTATAATGGCGTTGCTGGAGTATATGAAATTGATACTGTAATGAAGTTAGGAATGGCACATCCAATGGGACCATTACAATTAGCAGATTTTATTGGTTTAGATGTTTGTCTTTCTATTTTAAATGTAATGTACGATGGATTCAAAAATCCGAAATATGCACCCTGTCCTTTACTTGTAAATATGGTACAAGCCGGAAAATTAGGTATTAAAACAGGTGAAGGCTTTTATGACTATTCTGAAAACAGAAAAGCAGAAAAAATAGCAAAACAGTTTAGATAGCTTTTGGCTTAAAAAAAACCTTTCCGTTTCTGGAAAGGTTTTTTTATGCTATAGATATTTTAAGAAAAAATCCATCATGTCTTCTTTTAAGTCATAATGCATTCTAACAAATGTTTTCATTTCCTCTTTTAAAGTTACTTGTTTCTCAGGAAATTTAACTTCTTCATTATTTTGGAATTTAGCTTGCGCAATTTCACGTTTTTTCATTCTTAGTCGATGCCTCAACTGGCCCATCACTTCTCTTTCACGAATTATTTTATTTTGAAAACCTTCTAGCTGTATCATTACATCTTTTCCTAGGTTGCGCATGGCAACATGCTCTAATTTTTCTTCAAAATAATCCATTTCACTCTCTTGAAATTTTAACTCTCTTTTCCATACTTCAAGATTGAAGTTTAGATCACTTAAGAATAATAACTGACTCTCCATATTCAAATTGGCTTTAAATTTTATATAATAAATTTCGGACTTTTAATTTTATTTTTATCTGATAAAAATCATACATAAAAAATATTTTTTATGTATTTAAAAGTGTTACTATAAAGATATAAAAAAAGTGTTTTAATAAAAATTAAAACACTTTTAAATAATTATTTAATTAACAACTAACTATTGTTTTTCTTTTACTTTTTAAAATGATACTTTTAGAAAGCTTTCTTTAAAAATTTATTTAGTTATTGCCATTTTCTTCATCTTCTTCTTTTTTAGAAGTTTTATTCCAAATTTTAATTTCATCCTCTAATGTTACTCCTGATAAAATTTCAACATTAATTCCATCTGAGATACCAAGTTCTACATCTCGCTTCTCAAATTCTTGATCTCCTGTTTTTACTTCAACATAAGGAGTTTCAGTTTTTTTGTCAAATTGTAATAATGCTTCTTTTATAGAAAGTACACTGTCTTTCTTTTCTAATACTATATCGGCATTTGCGCTATAACCTGCTCGTACAAAAAATTCATCATCTAGTGTAACATCTGCTTTAATTTTAAACTGTACAGCTCCATTTTCTTCTGTCCCTTTTGGTGCTATAAAGTTTAATTTTGCAGGATATTTTTTCTTTTCAATTGCTCCTAAAGAAACTTCTAAAACAGTACCATTTTTAATTTTCCCTACTTCAGCTTCATCAACTTTTCCTTCAAAAATCATTTTGGTCATATCTGCAATTGTAGCAATTGTGGTACCTGCATTAAATGTATTACTTTCAATTACTTGATTTCCTTTACGTACAGGAATTTCTAAAATAGTGCCAGAAATTTCTGCCTTTACATTGGTATTTGCTGTTTTACCCATTCCAGCGGTTGAACCTTTCTTAATTATTTGAAGGTTGTCTTTTGCATTCTTTAAATCTTGTTTTGCACTATTAAAACTTAATTCTGCAGCTTCAAATTCTGAACGAGCTTTTACACCTTTTTCAAATAAACCTTTAATTCTATCATAATTAGTTTCAGCGTTATCGTAACGCAATTGAGATGTTTTAACACTTCCTTGCGCACTGTTTAAACTTTGCACATTAGGCACAACTCTAATTGTTGCGATTAAATCTCCTACTGATACTTCTGCACCTTCTTCAACAAATATATCTTCAATAATACCTGATACTTTTGGCTTTATTTCGGCTTCTTCTAACGGAATAACTTTACCAGTTGCAACTGTTTTTTTAACAATATTTGTTTTAAATGGCGTTTCCGTTTCGTATTGAATTGGAGATTGACTATTTTTTGCCCCGAACCAAAGTAAAACCGCTATAAGTGCTACTGCTATTCCTCCAAAAATTAATGTTTTTTTCATTAGTTGATTATTTTCTTGTTTCTATTAATTTATTGAATAATTTAAAAATTAATTATTCATGTATAATTCTGATTTATAATTGTTTATTCTTCTCTTAAAGCTTCTATTGGTCTTATGCTAACAGCTGTTTGTGCAGGAATCATTCCAATTAATGTTCCTAAAACAACTAACGTTGCAGCAGCAATTAATACTACTGGTATATCTACAGTTGGATTTGTTAGAGCAGCTTCTGGGCCTTTACCTATTGTTGCATCAATTAGCATAAGTACTAAACCTCCAAAAATAATTCCTAAAGCTCCTGCTATACTTGTTAAAAAAACAGATTCTAAAATTATTTGTCTTTTAATTTCCCAAGGTTTTGCTCCTAATGCTCTACGTATTCCAATTTCTTTAGTACGTTCTTTAACAGTAATAAGAAGTATATTTCCAATTGCAAAAACACCTGCAATTAATGTTGCGATACCCACAAACCAAGTTAAAAATTGCATTCCTGTTAAAAAGCCAGTTACTTGTTTTATTCTTTCTCCTAAATTAAAACTACCAAATGCTCTTTCATCTTTTGGGTGTACTTTGTGTAAATTTCTTAATAATAATTTTATATCAGCTTCAATTTGTACAATGTCATAACCTTCTTTTCCAGTTATCATCATCCATCCAATGGTATTACCTCTATTGTATACTTGTTGAAACGTTGTAAATGGAATATGTATGTTACCTTGTGGACCACCACCTCCTACTTGTCCTTCTTTATACATTCCAACAACGTTATAGTTAATATCATTGATTTTAATATAAGTTCCTATTGGATATACATCTTTATCAAAAAGTTGCTTGTATATTTCTTCTTCAATAACACAAACTTTTTTCTTGTCTTTAATATCATTATCATTAATAAACCTTCCATAAACTAAATCTTTTTTCTGAACTTTATCCAATTCAGGATAATCTCCAAAAATTCCAAAGGTTCCAGATTTAAAATTGTTTATTGCTTGTGCTTGTGTTTGATGGCGAGGAACTACAAATTCAAGGCCGTCAATTTCATTCTTAATACTTTCTAAATCAGATACTTTAAGTGTAAGTCTTTTACCTTCTTGAAATCCTTTAAAAGGTTTACTAGTAGCTTGTGCCCAAACAAAAACACTATTGGTAGCAAAGTTTCCAAATAAACTATTAAATTTATTTTCAACACCTTTAGCTGCGCCTAATAAAACTACTAATAAAAAAATACCCCACATTACTCCAATAATAGTAATTCCAGTACGCATTTTGTTTTTACGAATACTGCTATAAATTTCTTGCCAGGTGTCTCTATCAATTAAAAATTTAAACATATTTATTCATCGTTTAATGCTACAATTGGTTTTATGCTTGCTGCTCTTTTTGCTGGAATATAACCTGCAATGGTACCTGCTATTACAAGTACAATAGTTGCTCCTACAACTACATAAGTTTCTACACTTGGATTTAAAATAAAATACTTTTCTAAGGTATCTCCTAAAGCTTCTAAGGTAAAAATTCCAATCATCAACCCAGAATACCCTGCAATGGCTGTTACAAAAATTGACTCCATCATTATCATTCCAACTATAGAACGTGGGGTTGCTCCTAACGCTTTGCGGATTCCTAACTCTTTAGTACGTTCTTTAACTATATAGACCATTATATTACTAATACCAATAACACCTGCAACTAAGGTTCCAATACCAATAAATAATATTATTATATTTAAAACTGTCATAAATTGTTCAACATTCTTTGTTCCTTCAGCATAATTTTGAACTCTAAGTGCAGACTGATCTCTTGGATCTATATTAAATCTCTCTTTTAATTGTTTAGTTAATAAATTAGTAAATGAAAGAGCTTGATCAACACTTAAACTAGGGTTAAAAGTTAGTCCTATATAATCAACTTCATCATTTGGCTTATAGATTCCTTGCAGTGTAGAAAAGGGTGCATATATAAAACGTTCGTCATTATCTCCTCCAGGATCATTAAATACTCCCACTACTTTATACGAAAGACCATCTAAATTTATATTTTTATTCATGGCACTTAATTGTCCAAACAAATCTTTCTCTACCAATCTACCTATGGCAATTACTTTAGATTTTCGTTCAATATCTAAATAGGTTAAAAATCTACCATCTTGAACAACTGCAGATTCTAAAGGCTGATAATCTGGATATACACCTCTAACGGTATACCTATTTTGCTCTCCTTTATATATTGCCTGCATACTTCTTTGAATATTTGGGCTGAAAAATTGTATTTCATCTTCAAAATTTTCATTCATAAATTTTGAATCCTCATTTCTAAGCTGAATCCTTCTTCCGCTCTGCAATCCTTTATATGGTTTTGTAGTAGTACCTGTTCTTATATAAACAGAGTTATTTGCATCACCAGTAAATTGTTCTTCAAATGTATGTTTCAGTCCATTTCCTACGCCAAACAATAAGGTAAATAATAAGATAGCAAACGCTATTGTGAAACCAGAAAGTGCTGTTCTAAGTTTATTTTTATTTAATGACTGGAAAATTTCTCTCCAACGATCTAAATCAAACATAATTAAGCGTT
>NZ_JBFLKT010000079.1:0-3805 GCF_040883305.1 Lutibacter sp. | reverse complement strand
CTTTAAGTATTGCTCCTATATTATTGTTATTTGCTCTCGAAGTTCCAAATAAATCTGATGTTATAGTTTCAAAATCATATCCATTATAGGGCTCTATTGTAGTTGAAAATTTTGAAGGTGTAAATATATTTTCTGAAATTTTCTTCAATTCAAAGCTTTCAATAATAAACCTGTCATTATTATCAAAATCAACTCCTTGATTGTTGATTACATTACTTTGAAATGTTACTCCATCTGCTTTATCGTGTTCAATAATTGGGTTTGGATCTCCAACTTCATTATAAATAACATTATTTGCAACCACAGTTCTTAGCGGTCTAGCTGAACGAATTTCAGACAACGGTAATACATCTTTTTGACTGATATTTGTTCCAACTCCAAATTGCCAAGGTGATTTACAATTTACATAGGTATTATACGCAACCACAACATCAGTTACCTGGTTGTAACGATTTAAAGGTGACTTTGGAATACCATTCATTATAGCTAACGGACTTCTAAAGTTTTCTCCAATAATGTTATAGAAATAATTATTTACAATCCAATGCCCTGTATTTACAATCCTAATTCCTCCATAATTTTTGTTTTCACCATCACCAATAAAATAATTCCCATCAATCATAGCATAATTTCCGTGACGTGTTACTACAGAGCCTTCACTTTTGTAAAAAACATTGTTTTTAATTTCGTTGAAATTAGTTTTACTAGAAATTATTTCAACCTCACCATTACATTCTTCAAACAAATTATTTGCAATAATTGTATTACTTGGAGACATAGATGTAAAACTACTTCCTAACTGAATTGTTTCACCTCTTGCACCACCTTTTCTAGGTCTTGGTCCAAAGTGATTATTTACAATTTTATGGTAATTTCTAATGCTTTCATTTCCTTTTAAATCCACTCTAACCGTTGGGCCACCGTTTGTTTTTCCTGCTAAATAACAATGATCTAATTGATTATATCTTCCGTAAAATTGCACCCATAAATCCTCAGTATCTCTCTCCAACTGGTTAAAATCTAAGATTACACAATTAGTAACACGGCAATTATTCGCAATCTGATTTTCATCAATTCTAAATGCAATTACATTTCCATTTGGTGTATGTCCATTTCTAAAAAACAACCCATCAACTACCAAATATTCTCCAGCAAATTTTAAATTTGAAACACCTTCAATAAAAACTTCTCCTGCGGTTTCTGCTCTTAAAGTAATTGGATTTTCTTTTGTACCTTTTCCTATAAATTCAATTTCAACATCTTTCCAAACACCATTTGAAAGTACTATTTCATCGCCTGGTTTTGCGTCTTTTAAAGCCGTTTTTAACTCTTCGCTATTTTTCACACTTATTAAATTACTAGACATCTCATTACAAGAGATGAACAATAAAAACAAACTAATTACAAGTAGATTCTTATACATTACTATGGTGTTTTTTTATTTTTAAGAATAATTTATTTTCTTACTTCTTTCACTAGAGCCATCGCATTTTTAACGTCTAGCTCTAATTTTGCATAATCTTTATGTGCAATAATTTCTTTTGAAATTAATTGAGAGCCCATTCCAACACAAGTAACGCCTGCATTAAACCAACCAGATAAATTTTCTTTTGTTGGCGAAACACCTCCTGTTGGCATTACACTTGTCCAAGGTTGAGGGCCTTTTATCCCTTTTACAAATTGTGGGCCGTAAATATCTCCAGGGAATAATTTTACAATTTCACAACCTAGTTCTTCTGCTCTTGCAATTTCTGTTAAGGTTCCACAGCCCGGAGACCATAATACTTTGCGTCTATTACAAACAATTGCAATATCTTCTCTTAAAACTGGTGTTACAATAAAATTTGCTCCCAATGCCATATATAATGAAGCTGCTGCACCGTCAGTAACAGAACCAACACCCATTATCATTCCAGGAAGTTCTTTAATTGCATATTTGGTTAATTCTCCAAAAACTTCGTGAGCAAAATCTCCACGAGCAGTAAATTCCATTAAGCGTGCGCCACCATTATAACAAGCTTTTAATACTTTTTTACTTAGTTCCAAATCGTTGCTAAAAAACAAAGGAATCATCCCTGTTTCTTTCATTGCTGTTGCAACTTCTATTCTTGTAAATTGTGCCATTTTAATATTTTTTTAAATCCAGTTTAATATTTTTTTGAAATCATAGATTTCTGGGTTGCTCACAAATTTCTTTGCAAGTTCGTAATCATCTTCTTTTACATAACGTAAATGATGATTCATAAATAATTGCACCATATCAGATTCTATTTCAACTAATCTTGGTGGTACTTTTCCATTTTCATCTTCAAAGTCTTTTAAATACAATGGAGAGATATCTCCGTTTGAGTTTGCACTAACTATGCAGCCTGAGGCTCCTTCATTAAATAATTTTTTAACTCCAATACCTAATAAGGTACATAAAGTTAAATCAAACGCAATTGGCTTACAGCATCTTAATTCATAGCCCAATTCTACAGGTCTTGTTTTAATATCAAATCCTATTTCTTTTAATTTTACTTGGAGTAAATAATTAAATATATGAGACTTACTAACATTACCTAATTCAGGATGTCCGTGAGCATCATATGTAAAATTGATTCCTGAATTTTTAATTTCATCTTCTTCCATAAAATGAAAAACACCCTCACTTACCAAAGCAACTCCATAATTTATATTATAAATTTTACTTTTTACTATTGAAGAAATAATTAGGTTTATAATCTTCTCAAAAGTAATAGTGGTTTTATTAAACATTTCAGGAATAATCATCATTGGATAATGGCAAGCCGAAGCGATACCAAAAGCTAAGTGCCCTGCCGATCTTCCCATCGCAGACAACACAAACCAGTTTTGACTTGTACGTGCATCTTCATAAACTGTATTTCCAATTCTTACACCTTCATCTTTAGCTGAATGAAAACCAAAAGTTGGGTTTCTATCTGGTAAAGGCAAATCATTGTCTATGGTTTTTGGAACATGAATATTAGCAACATCTAAATTGTTTTTCTTCAAAAACTTCATTAATCTGCTGGCAGTAGAAGCGGTATCATCTCCGCCAATAGTTACTAATAATTTTATATTGTATTTTGCAAAAAAGTCTACTTTAAAATCTGAATCTTTTGGTTTAAAACGGCTCATTATTAATGATGACCCACCTCTGCTAAAAATTCTGTCGGAAAAATGAAAATCTAAATATTCAATAGAAGGATTTTCAGAAAAAAGTCCTTTATACCCCTCATGAATACCTAAAACTTGATAACCATCTTTTAAAAAAGTTTTTGCTAATGTACTTATTACGGTATTAATTCCTGGAGCTGGACCTCCTCCACAAATAATTGCTATTGATTTTTTCATAATTCATTATTGAAAGCTGAGTTTAGAACTCAGCTTTCCAATATTAACCAAATTAATATTTTTTAACGAGCTACTCTACCTGAGGCATCACCGCCCATTAATTTACTTACTTCATCTACAGTAACTAAATTTGCATCTCCTTTTATGGTGTGTTTTAAACAAGATGCTGCTACTGCAAAATCTAATGCGTTTTGATCGTCTTTTGGGTATTTCAGTAATCCGTAAATTAATCCTCCCATAAAACTATCTCCTCCACCTACTCTATCTACTATATCTGTAATTTGATATTGATGTGTTTGGTACATTTTTGTACCATCATATAAAACACCTGCCCACGTATTGTGTGATGCAGAAATTGATCCTCTTAAAGTAGTTATTACTTTTTTAGCTCTTGGAAATTTTTCCATCATTTGTTCACAAACAGATAAAAATGCTTCTGCTTTTACAT
>NZ_JBFLKT010000449.1:0-2532 GCF_040883305.1 Lutibacter sp. | reverse complement strand
TCCTTGGCGTAGAGGGGTATCATTATAATATGTAGGTCATAAAAAAAGCCAAGAATTTTAATTCTTGGCTTTTTTTATGTTTTTTTTGTATTAACTATTATGAACTGAATTTCTTTGAGAAGATTGTCTAATCATTAATTCTGGTGAAAGGACAACATGTTTTTCAGACTGAATTTTTTTTCCATTATTAACTTCTTCCAAAAAAACTTGAGCAGTTATTCTCCCCATTTCTGTTGGCGACTGATCCACTGATGTTATAGAAAGTTCCATAAATTTTGTGAAAGGTTCATTACTAAATCCAATAATACTTATATCTTCAGGAATTCTAAGCCCACGCTCTCTTATTTCTTGTATCGCCCCAAGAGCTGTAAAATCACTAGATGAAAATATGGCATCAGGAGGTCGTTCCATATCCAACAATATTTTAGCTGTTTTTTTACCTTCATGTACTTTACTTTGAGTTTCAATAACTAAGCTTTCATCAAACTCAAGACCATTATCAATAATAGCTTGTTTGTAACCTAAATACCTGTTTTTAAATATTAAAAGTAATCTGTCATTTGATAAATGTGCAATGCGCTTATAGCCTTGATCTATTAGATGTTGAGTAGCATCATAAGCACCTTTAAAGTCATCTATAGTTACAGAACTTACACCTTTAATATCTTTTTTTCTATCAAAGAATATTAATGGTATGTTTTTTCTAAGTAATTTTTGAAAACTAGGATTGTTTTCTAATTTAGCATTTGATATAGACATTAAAATACCATCAACTTGTGCATTAAGTAGCGAATTAATATTTCCGATTTCTAAATCTTCCTGATCGTGTGTTTGACAAATTATTACATGATAACCCTTAGGATACAGCTCTTCTTCAATTCCTCTAATTATAGATGCAAAAAAGTTACTGTCAATTCTAGGTACAATAACACCAACATTATAGCTTTTACCACTTTTAAGAGCTAATGCAAGTTTGTTTTGCTCATAATTCATTTTAGCGGCTGTTTCTAAAACAAGTTTACGAGTGGCTTTACTTATTTTAGGGTTGTTATTTAAGGCTCTTGAAACTGTAGCGGCAGTTATATTAAGTTCTTTTGCAATATCGTAAATAGTAGTTTTTCCGCCCATGTAATATTAAAATTATTTTTGGTAAAAATACAGTTTTTTATTTATTTAAAAGTAATAATGTTATCGATTACATAAAAGTGTGGTTTTACAATTAATAATCCAATTCAAACTGACATTTTTCTTATTATTATGTATAATATATTCATATAATAACTTAAAATAAAATACTTTTAAAAGAAATTTATTTAAGAATAAAAATATTTTGTAATTACTAAATATAATACCTCGTAAATTAACAAGATATATTTAATAAAGTAATTTTTTGAATTACTCTAAGGGATGTTAGTATAAAACTGAAACTAAATAAAACCCTTGCAGTAACAGGTATTTTAATGTAAATATTTTGTATCACTTATTAAAAATTAAAGATCGACATTATTTTAACAAATAATTTGGTTTTCTAATTGTCTTTTTTTACATTTGTGTAATCGATTACATTATTTTTATTTATTAATGTATCGTAAAAAAAAATAATATGTATAAAAAATTAATTTTAGTAATAGTAATGATTGTATCTATAGTTTCTTGTAAAGAAAAGAAAGGTGAGATTGTTACTGTTAATCCTTGGGATAAAATGCAGGAAATAATTGATAGTGTTGCTGAACCTACTTTTCCTAATAAAACCTATAATATTTTAGATTTTGGAGCAGTTCATGATGGAATTGAAAGTAATACAAAAGCTTTTAAAAATGCAATAAATGAATGCACAAATAATGGTGGAGGAATTGTATTAGTTCCGGCAGGTAAATATTTAACAGGTCCTATTCATTTAGAAAATAATGTGAATCTGCATTTAGAAGAAGGTTCGGAAATTTTATTTAGTACAAATCCACAAGATTATTACCCTTTAGTGCACACTTCTTATGAAGGTACTGAACTAATGAATTACTCACCACTTATTTATGCATACAAAAAAAATAACATTGCTGTTACTGGTAAAGGAACTTTAAACGGTCAAGCGAGTAATGAAAATTGGTGGCCTTGGTGCGGTAAAGATATATATGGTTGGAAGCCAGGAATGGGACAACAAAAAGATAGTTTAAATCTTCCCGTATTAATGGAAATGGGACAGAATAGCACACCTGTAAACGAACGCATTTTTGGAGAAAATCATTTTTTGCGTCCTAGTTTTTTTCAACCATTTGAATGTACAAATGTTATGATTGAAGGTGTTAAAATAATTAATGCTCCTTTTTGGGTAATGCACCCTATAAAATGCACAAATGTTATTGTTGATGGAGTTACTGTTGAAAGTCATGGCCCAAATAATGATGGTTGTGATCCAGAATATTCAAAAAATGTGATTATACGCAATTGCACATTTAATACAGGAGATGATTGCATTGCAATAAAATCTGGAAGAAATGGAGACGGTAGAAGAGTAGCTATTAAAAGTGAAAATAT
>NZ_JBFLKT010000448.1:0-2520 GCF_040883305.1 Lutibacter sp. | reverse complement strand
GCTTTTTCGGTATCACCTTTAAAACGAACTTCAGAAAATTCTGTTTCAACAGCTCCTGGATGAATAGCAGCAACTCTAATATTATGTTTATTTAAATCTATTCTCATTGCCTTATTTAACGCATTTACAGCGTGTTTTGAGGCGCAATATACATTTCCATTTGGATACACTTCTTTTCCCGCAATTGAACCTATATTTACAATAAAACCATTATTTCTTTGCACCATTTGCGGCATTATTGCTTTTGAAACATACAATAATCCTTTTACATTAATATCTAACATTGCGTCCCAATCTTCCATACTTCCATCTTGAATACTACTTAGTCCGTGCGCATTTCCTGCATTATTAATTAAAATATCAATGTTTTTAAATGCTGGTGGTAACGATTCTATTGCTTTAAATACTTCGTTTTTGTCACTTACATCAAATTGCAAGGTAGTTACATTCGTTTGTTTACTTAGCGATTCCTTTAATTTGGATAGTCGTTCTCCTCTTCTTCCACAAAGAATTAAATTTATATTATTTTTTGCAAAAATTTGTGCTGTTGCTTTTCCAATTCCTGAAGTTGCTCCTGTTATAAATGCTGTTTTTGAATTCATTTTTTATGGTATTTGGTATCTAGTATTGCTTTCAACTTTCCGACTTTCTGATTTTCTGACTTTTCAACTTTCAAACTAACATAATATAAAGATACAAAAAAACCGCTCCAAGAAGGAGCGGTTTAGCTGATTGGTTATTAAAAAATAACCAACCAAAAATCAACTAACCAAACTTTATTTTAAATTTCTTCTAACTTTTGTTTCTCTTTGTACTTTAGTTCGTTTTCTACCATCATTACTTACATTTTCTTTCACATTTTTTGCCGAACTATTTTTTAAATACTGAATGTAACCTCTTCCGTTAAACTCATATGTTGTTCCAGAATCTATGTGATACAAACTAATTTTTCCATCATTTATAACGCTTAACTCAAACTCTTCAGTACCATACGAATCATAATTTAATGTTAAAATTTTTAAATTATCATATCCTTGAACGTCAAACACAGCATAGCTACCTACATAATCCCAATAGATATTAGCAATTTGCGTGCCAACTTCATCTTGCGAAGAATAAAATGTTGTTAAATTTTCTGGAGTAAATGCTAAAAAGTTTTCATTATCAAATTCATTTAAATCACCGCTATTACTTGTAAAGGTTTTTGCCCAAACATTGTACTCTTGTAAAAAATATTCAATGTTATCATAAAATATTTGATCAAAATCAAAACTAAATTTTTGGTACCCTTCTAAATAGTAAGTTACATTATTATAATTGTCTTTTAATTTTATTCTATCGCTTGTTATTTGAATAACATCAAAATCATAATATCCATCTAATTTATGATTGACTTCTAAAAAACCATTATATGTATCGTAATTTCCAATTTGAATTCCGTATCCATTTCCTGTCGTACCAATCCCCACTAAATTGTTATTAGCAAAAATTCTTCCATTTCTAAATGAAATTGTAAATGCTTTAGACAAAAAAGCTACATCTCCAGTTCCCGATGTTTTATTATAATCTATATACCATAAATCGTAATTTGTAATAACATCTTCTAACGTTTCATTATAATATGGATCGTTATCATCTATTATAACACTACAAGAAGAAAATGATATGCCTATAATAAGGGTTGCAAAAAGTAATTTTAAAGTTTTCATAATCTTTTGTTTTTTAGGTTATAGTATAGAAATTTCAAATTCTATGCCAAAAAATTATATATCTGTTTCTAATTCTTTAAATGACTAAAAACCTGGATATTAACTTTATAAAAAATTAAAATTTTTGCGATTTTTTAAGTTCCACAACATTGGTAACTTTATAATATACAGTTGTATTATCAACCAAATAAGAGATTACTGCTTCGTTCGAGTTTAATTGAAAAGGTATTTTTTCTAAAATATCTGGAAGTTCATTTCCAAATTCTTTTTTAGGATCCCTGTGTAAAATATAATTTTTTAATCTATTTGGCAATATAAATGTAGCTATAAATAGGTTTTTGGAAGTAGTATGATCTCTTTCTAACTTAGCTGACATGTTTCTAAAAAATACAGAATCTAACATTATGTCAGAATTATCAATTTCAAATTGAACTGAATATCCTTTCACTCCTGGCTGTCCACCAACCCAAGTATTATAAAAAGCTTTGGTAATTTTAAATGGAGGATGTTGTTCTCGTTTATTATTAGATTTTGAAGATCTGCAGCAAGAAAATGCTAAAACAAGTATTACAGAAATAGTTAGGTATGATATTTTGTTCATCTTACTAGAATTTAGTTTAATATAACAAAATACATACCAAGTTATAAAAAAAGAGCTTATCAAATTTGATAAGCTCTAAATTCTAAAATATTTTTTAACTATATGCCTAATTATTCAAAGCTTCACATTTTTGAAAATTTGACTTCATTTCATTTCGCCTAATTGTTCAAAGCTTCACATTTTTGAAAATTTGACTTCATTTCATTTCGC
>NZ_JBFLKT010000447.1:0-3136 GCF_040883305.1 Lutibacter sp. | reverse complement strand
CACCATATAACCCGCCCAATAAATTGCTTCATTATTCTTGTTTTTGGTTTTAATAATATTTATAATTCCAAAAAGAAGTATTGTTAAAGCCGCTATTTTTGACACCACATCAAAAAACAACAAAATACCAAAGCCTAGATGCATTAGTATCAATAAAAAGCGGTTATTTAAAATACTGTTTTTCAATGATTAGTTGGGTATCAATAAATAAATGTAAATAGAATTCAAATTTAAAGAAATTAGCTTGTAATGCTACGTTCAGTTAGTATTTCTTTTTGAATCCTCAATAAATAATAAGCATAGGTGAACTTTTCGGCAATGGTATAATTGATTAAAAGATATGCTTTAAAAGTATCTGGTGCTACTTTAAAGCATTGGTTGATTGTGTGAATCAATACTTCTTTATTTATTGGATGCAATAAAAAGCCGTTGTTATTATTTTGAATATACTGACCAATACAAGAAACATCTGACACAATTGGGATACAACCAAAATTCATTGCTTCCCCAATAACTTTAGGAAACCCCTCACTTTTAGAAGGTAAGAGTATAAAATGACAGGTTTTATAAATTTCAATAATTGATGCCTTGTTTAAAAAACCATGAAAAATAACTGGACTTACTATGCTTTTGGCCTTTATTTCTAACTCCTCTCTTAAAACACCATCACCTACTATATGCAAAGTACCCAAATTAGGGTGTGCTATTTCACAAAAAGCATCCATTATTAATTGCACTCCTTTATTTTCATTTAAACCCCCAACAAAACAAAAATTATATGGTTTTATAAGTTTTTTTTCTTTTACTGTTTGGTTTCCTAATACTCTATCTTCTTCCGTTAAACATGGGTTTTCAAAAGTTAGGCATTTTTTAGGCTGATTTTCCCATGCTCCATTAATAGTTACCTTTTTATGTTGTTTTTTTAACCACCATCGCTGCACAGCATAACCAAAAGGTGGTTTTTCCTGATTCCAATTACCTGCATATTTAAACCAGCCCTTTTTATTTACAAACAAGGTTAAAAAAGGAATCAAATACACCCCAATACCCGTTGGAGTTCTTAATTGAAATACATCTACTTTATGTAGTAATTTTAGTACTTTAAAAATGGTACTTGGTGCATTCCAAACTATATCAAATTTATGAAGTATTTTTTTTCCTCCAGTTGGTTTTAAAGGTATAAAGTGAATCTTTTCAGAAGTATATGCTAAAGAACTTGGAGGAGCATCTTCATTTAAAAAAACTGCCAAATGATAGATTTCATCAAATTGAGTTGCCAAATAATTAATTTCTGTAACCGTTGATCCCCAACCAACAATTTCGCCATTGGAATTTTTATAATGTTCTGTATGCGATATAATTAGTAATTTATTCAAAAGTTTTTACATATTTTTTAATAATTACTTCCCACTTAAATTGAGTTGACCAGGCTGTTGCATTTATTGAATAATTTTTATAATTATTGCTAATTTCAGTGACTGCATTTAAAATTGCTTCCTTGTTTGTAGGATCCACTAATTTACCTGATACCCCATTATTAATTGCATCCACAATACCACTAGTATTTGATCCAATTGCCGGAAGTCCTATAGCATTGGCTTCTATAATTGCAATTCCAAAACCTTCAACATCTCCAGTTGCTGTTTTTGTGCTCAACATTACAAATATAGTACTCTCTTGCAATAATTGTTGTTTTTTCTGTTCTGTTACCAAGCCATGAAACGTAATATGATCTGCTACATTTAATTTTTCAGCAACCAACTCCAATTCTTGTTGTATGGTTGGAATACCCACAATATGGTAGTGTATCTTTGGATATTCTTCTTTTAATAATGGTAATGCTTTTATCACATTTAGTTGTCCTTTTCGTTCTGTAACATTTCCTACCGTAATTAAAATTGGGTTTTCTAAATCTTTTGAACCTTTATCAATAGGCTTCTCATTTGAACTATTTTCCAGGTTAAATCCGTTAGGAATTACTGTAACGTTGCTAAGTTTTAAATCCGTAACTAATGACTTTGTAAAATTTGAAACTGCAATAACTTTTTTAAAATTCAACAATGCATTGTTTGTTATCTTTTTATTGAACCCTTTTAAATTTAATTCACTGCCATGAATTACAGCATATTTATTTTTATTCTTTAATAAAGGATCTAAACCAACCATCCATAACGAAAATTTACCAGATGCTAGAACCATGGTGTTTTTGGTTACCAAACTTCTATACTTAAAAATACGTTTTAAATAAGTATTAACGCTAATTTTATAACGTTTAATTCTAACAACTTTAAAAGGTAATTTAGCATCAAATTGTTGCTCCTCAACACCCTTTTTAGACCGCAAATCGGTTAATAAAGTAACTTTGTATCCATTTAATTGTAGTTGGGTTGCTAAATTATAAGCATGGTTGCCAATACCTCCAGGTTGTGGAGGGAATTCTGAAGTAATTATTAATATTTTTTTAAAGCTGCTCAATTTTAGCTCCATCTTTTAATTTAATACTAGCCAATTTCCAGGATTTCCAAACCTGAATCAATACAATTGGGAATATAGCAACTGCTAATAAATACCCTAACAACATCATTTTTGCATTTCCTTTATATTTATAGGGGATTAATGATGGCGGTACTGCCTTTAATAATGCAAAACGGGTTAACTTATTTCCATAATATTTTCTGAATAAATATACCACACTCGGAATTGGCCGTGGGGCAAACCACTTTTTGGGTCTAAAACCATCCCAACTTCCCATTTGTCGTAATCCACCAGTCGCCACTTTTAAATGTAAGCGTTCGGATGTTGGATTGGAAATATTTAAAAATCCAGCCAAGTAAGCTCTTAATCCAAATTCACCATCACCCATACGTTGCTTTTCGAATTGCCGATCAAACAATCCTATTGCTTTAAAAACTTCTCTTTTAATCAGTACATTTCCAGTATCAATTTGTTCAGATAGTTTAAAATAACGATACGAATCCGGTACTTTTGCACCCACTACCGATATTGAAGTTCCCGAAGAAATTTCAGCTTTAAAAAAATCAATACATTTTAAATGGTTCGAAATCCAATCTGTTGCAACCCTGCTATCATCATCAAATAACAATAAAAAATCAGCAGTTGAAGTTCTAATAGCTGT
>NZ_JBFLKT010000078.1:0-3172 GCF_040883305.1 Lutibacter sp. | reverse complement strand
TCTCCATTAATATGAAGTGAGCACATTCCGCAAATACCTTCTCTACAGTCGTGATCAAAGGCAATTGGAACTTCATTTTTTTCAACCAAACTTTCGTTCAATACGTCCATCATTTCTAAAAACGACATATGTTCTGAAATATCGGTAACTTTATATTCGACCATTTGACCTTTATCTTGTGGCCCTTTTTGTCTCCAAATTTTTAACGTTAAATTCATAATGTCTATCTTATTTGTATGAACGAGTTTTTAATTCGATATCTTTAAATTCTAATTGTTCTTTATGCAAAATAGCTTCACTAGGTTTTCCTGAATATTCCCAAGCTGCTACATATGCAAAGTTTTTATCATCACGCAATGCTTCGCCATCTTCGGTAACGTATTCTTCACGGAAATGACCTCCACAAGATTCGTTTCTTTCTAAAGCATCTTTTGCAAATAACTCACCTAATTCTAAGAAATCAGCTACTCTACCAGCTTTTTCTAATTCAGGATTTAATTCATTTAAATCTCCAGGAACTTTAACGTTCTTCCAGAAATCTTCACGAATGTCTTGAATTTCTTTAATAGCTTCTTTTAAGTGCTTTTCATTACGAGCCATTCCTACTTTATTCCACATAACTAATCCTAGTTTTTTATGGTAATAATCTACAGAATGTGTTCCTTTATTATTGATAAAGAACTCTAACTTATCTTTAATTTCTTTTTCAGCAGCATCAAACTCTTTAGAATCTGTTGGAATTTTCCCTGTTCTAATGTCGTCTGCTAAATAATCACCAATTGTATAAGGCAATACAAAATAACCGTCAGCCAAACCTTGCATTAATGCAGAAGCTCCTAAACGATTGGCTCCGTGATCAGAGAAGTTTGCCTCACCAATGCAGTATAAACCAGGAACTGTTGTCATTAAATTATAATCAACCCAAACACCACCCATTGTGTAGTGTGTTGCAGGATAAATCATCATTGGTGTTTTGTATGGATTCTCATCTATAATTTTCTCATACATTTGGAATAAGTTACCATATTTAGCTTCAATAACTCCTTCACCTAACTTAATAATTTCTTCTTTAGAAGCATTGTCTATTCCTTTAATTTTTGCTTGCTCTGAACCATAGCGGTAAATTGCAGCAGCAAAATCTAAATACACAGCTTCACCAGTAGCATTTACACCAAAACCAGCATCGCAACGTTCTTTTGCAGCTCTCGATGCAACATCACGTGGTACTAAGTTTCCGTATGCAGGATACCTTCTTTCTAAATAGTAATCTCTATCTTCTTCAGCTAATGCTGTTGGTTTTAATTTTCCTTCTTGAATAGCTTTGGCATCTTCAATTTTTGCAGGCACCCAAATTCTACCATCGTTACGTAATGATTCTGACATTAACGTTAATTTAGATTGGTAATCTCCTGAACGTGGAATACACGTTGGGTGAATTTGTGTCATACAAGGATTTGCAAAAAATGCTCCTTTTTTATGAACTTTCCAAGCTGCAGTCGCATTAGAACCCATTGCGTTGGTTGATAAGAAATATACATTTCCGTAACCACCAGTTGCAATAACTACTGCATGGGCTGAATGACGCTCTATTTCACCAGTAACCAAATCACGTGCAATAATACCTCTTGCTTTTCCGTCAACTTTTACAACGTCTAACATTTCGTGACGATTGAACATTTCAATCTTTCCACGAGCAATTTGACGGTTCATTGCAGCATAACAACCTAATAATAATTGTTGCCCTGTTTGTCCTTTAGCATAAAAAGTTCTTGAAACTAATACACCTCCAAACGAGCGGTTATCAAGTAATCCGCCGTAATCACGTGCAAAAGGAACTCCTTGTGCCACACATTGATCAATAATAGCTCCTGATACTTCAGCTAAACGAAAAACGTTTGCTTCACGTGAACGATAATCTCCTCCTTTTACTGTATCGTAAAATAAACGATAGTTAGAATCACCATCATTTTGATAATTTTTTGCTGCGTTGATACCTCCTTGGGCTGCAATAGAATGCGCTCTTCGAGGAGAATCTTGATAAGCAAATGCTTTTACATTATATCCTAATTCTGCTAACGATGCCGCTGCAGAACCTCCTGCCAAACCAGTTCCAACTACAATAATATCAATATTACGTTTGTTTGCTGGGTTAACAAGATTTACATTTTCTTTATAGGTTGTCCATTTATCTTTAATTGGACCTTCTGGTACTCTTGAGTTTAAAGTAGTCATATTCTCGTAAGATTAATGGTTAAAATGGTGGCATAAAGCAATTATAATAAATCCTAAAGGAATTACAATTGAATAAATAACACCTAAATTCTTAACGCATTTTGTGTATTTATTATTAAAACCAATTGATTGAAAAGCAGATTGAAAACCGTGTGCTAAATGCAAGCCTAAGAAAATAAATGCTACAACATACGCTGCAACTCTCCAAATTGGCACAAATTTATGTTGCAACTCTTCGAAATAACGATAACCTTCTTGCCCAGGTAAAACACCGCTCATATCTCCTAAGACATATTTAGTATTAATTTCTGGAATCCAAAAATCGATAAAATGTAAAACAATAAATGCTAAAATAGCTGCGCCACTAAAAACCATGTTTCTTGACATCCAAGAAGCACTCGCTGCGCCATTAAATTTTGCATACTTAACATTTCTCGCTCTTTTATTCCTTAACTCTAAAACAAATCCCATAACAAAATGAAATACAACTCCGAAAATCAATACAGGTTGCATAGCAAACTGAATTAATGGATTTGTTCCCATAAAATGAGAAAGCTCATTAAATAAATCTTCGCTAAACAACGAGGTTAAATTTACCGCTAAATGAATAATTAGAAAAATAATTAGAAAAAGTGCTGATAACGCCATAGCTACTTTTCTTGCAATTGATGAAGATATAAATCCGCTCATTTTTATTAATTTTTTTTAAAAAGCAAAGATACTATTTAGTTTTTGTTAAAAAACACAAATTTATTGACTTTACTTATTTATAATCATTTTAAATATAGTTTTAAAAAAAATTATAAATTAGTAAACTTTAAAACTTAAACAATCCAACTGGCATGAAAAATCTTGTTTTATTCATTTTATTGATTTCACTATCTTTAAGTGCGCAACAAATTGACCTCAACAAACTAAAAGAACTAAAAACAAGAGCAAT
>NZ_JBFLKT010000077.1:0-12665 GCF_040883305.1 Lutibacter sp. | reverse complement strand
GTAGTTGCTACAAAATCTTTTAAATAGAATGGTTCAAAATAAGCGACATCTTCGATGTCGTTTTTTTTGTATTTTTCATAAGAAAGTGCAGACATTTCTCCTGCTGAAGGAAATTTGCCATCAATAAAAACAGCATTTTTATGGGTAATTATATTTTTGCATTTTTCAGCACCTTCACCTAAAAAATAAACCGTGTTTTTATCTAAATATTCTTTAAAAGAAGTTGCATCTATAATTTCGGCTTGAACATTTCTTATACTAACGTTGTTTTTAAAAACGGCACTATATACTTCCATTCTTCGCGCGTCTAAAAGGGGAATTATATAACCTTCGGTAATTGAAACAGATTGCGCCAATGATTGCATCGTATTAATTGAAATAAGTGGAATGTTTAAAGCAAAACAAAGCCCTTTAGCTGCAGAAACTCCAATTCGTAATCCAGTATAAGATCCAGGCCCTTTACTTACTGCAATAGCGTTTAAATCATTTATTGTTATTTTTGCTTCTGCTATTACAACCTTAATAAATTCATGTAGTTTTTCTGCATGAGAGTAACCACCGTCGTTTAATTCTTTTATAGCAATGGTTTTACCATCTTTTGCTAAACTAACCGAACAATTTTTAGTAGCTGTTTCAATATTTAGTAGGTACGCCAAAATTTAGATATTTAGTTGCAAATATAATTAATTAGAGTGCTATAAAACAAAACATCCAACTTAAAAAAGTTGGATGTTTAATTAACTATTTTTGTAAACTTTAATTTAAAACAATTGGAATGCCTAAATAATATTCTAATAATTTAGTTCTAAATACAAAATTATATTTTGCGTTTGTCATTGAAGATTGTGCATTTACCAATCTGTTTCTAACTTGATCAAAATCAAAGGAAGTCATTACACCAGAATTATAACTTTCTTGTGCATTTTTAAAAGATTCTTTTTGAGCAAATAAACTTTTTTCAGCTGAAATAAATTGGTTTAAAGCAGCTTTTGCATCTGCATAGGCTCTTTCTATAGTTTCTCTTAATTTAACCTGTCTGTCTAATAGTGCTAATTCAGTTCTTTGAAGGTTTATTTTTGCTTTTGCTACGGCAGATTTAGTTTGAAATCTATTAAAAATAGGAATACTTAAAGAGAATCCAGCATTAAAACCTAAGTTATCTTCCAATTGTTTTCCAAAACCATTTGGCACATAAACTACATTGTTATTTTCATCTAAAATTGCACGCACATCTTTAGAACCTTGGTTGTGTTGGTACGAAGTTCCCATTCCAGCTCCAAAAGAAAGTGAAGGTAAAAATCCTGCTTTTGCTCTATCAACCGATAATTCAGAATTTTCAACAGCAATTTCTGCGCTTTTAATTTCAGGCAAACTCGCTAATGCGGCGTTAAAAATAGCATCAGTATCATTATAAATTAATGAAGCTGAGTCAATAGTTAAAGATACATCTTCAATATGAAAGCCATGATGAGACACTTGTAATAATTGTGCTAAACTTAATAACGATAAGTCTAATGCGTTTTGTGCTGTTGTTAATTGTTGCTCATTATTAGCCAATGTTGCTTGTGCTTCTAATAAATTTGCTTTTGGTACCTCTCCAGCTTTTACTAGAGCTTCAGCTTTTTCTAATTGACCTTTACTAATTACAATCTGCTCTTCTGCAATTACAATATTTTCTTTATTTAGTAATACATTTAAATAAGAATTTACTACATATAACATTATGTTATTCTTATTCTCTTCTAGATCGAATCCAGCAGCTTCTAAACTTTTTTGAGTTTGTAATAAATTTATTTTATTTCTATTACCATTGTAGAGTGTTACTCCAGAATTTAATCCAAAACTATTGGATCTACTATCTCTTGAAACACGTCCACCATAATTATCTATATATGATCCAAAATTAAAGTTTTGTGAGGCAGATGCATTTAATGAAGGATAAAAATTACCTTTTGCAGTAATTATATCTTCTTCAATTAACTCTTTATTTAACTCTTGTTGTTTTATGGAAATATTATTTTCTACTGCGTAATCTACGCATTCCTGTAAGGTCCATTTTTTATCTTGTGCATTTATAGAAAAACAGCATACAAGTACTAGAATAGTAACAATTTTTGTTCTCATTTAATTGAGTTTATTAGTTTTTAATTTATTATAATAAATTAAACCGAATAGAAGTGTTAATTAAAACACGACTAAAAAATGCGGTTTAGTTGATGTTGTTATATGACGATTAAAATTATTGTTTGTTACACATTTAGTCTCTTATAGAAATGTTAAAGTTTGAATTTACGTCTATATTTGAATATAAAATACAATAGAACACCTACCAAAAGATAAGGAAATACCATTAAATATAAAATGCCGGTATTTAATCCTTCGGCTTGAGAAGTATCACCACCACTTTCTACAACAGCCTTACACATAGCGCATTGTGAATTTGCGTTCAAAAAAGTTAGAAATAAAAATATTGAAAATATTGTTTTTTTCATACTAATAATAGGGTGATATCATTATATAAACTATAACTCCCGTAACTGTAACATACAACCATAAAGGAAATGTAAAACGTGCTATTTTTTTATGAAGCTCAATATTCTTGGTAATTGCTCTAACAAAAGTTATTAGTACAAATGGTATTACTGCAATAGAAAGCACAATATGTGAGATTAAAATAACAAAATAAACTGTTTTTATAATGCCTTCTCCACCAAATTTGGTAGATTCTGAAGTCATATGATAAGCAACATACATTACTAAAAAAAGTATAGAACACACAATTGCGGTTTTCATTAGTTTTTCGTGTAATTTTATTTTCTTATTTTTAATTGCCCACACTGCTAACACTAAAAGTATAGCAGTAAACGCATTTATACTGGCATAAATTGGAGGTAAAAATATTGGCAATTGCGCATCTATTTTAACTCCAAATAAAATAGCGACTACTAACGGAATTGCAATTGATAAAATTACAATCCATTTATTATATTTTTTAGTTTCTGAACTCATTATTCTTTTAATAAAATTGCTATATCTTCCTTTATCATTTGAATATTTTTGGCATCCAAACCATCATAAAAAGCAATTGGGTTTCCATATTCATCTAATCTTGAGCGAATATTTCCCTGCTTGTCAATTAAAGCAAACATTCCAGAATGTTCAAAACCTCCTTCGGCTTCGCTATTTTCACCAGCGTATAGCGCAATACCTTGATTTGCAAGGTTGTAAATAGTTTCTTTATCTCCAGTTAAAAAATTCCAGTTTTTTAAAGTTGCCCCATGGTTTTTTGCATATTCCTTCAAAATTTCTGGTGTATCATATTCAGGATTAATGCTAAATGATGCAATTCCAAAATTTGAATTACCATAATATTCATTTTGAAGTATTACCATATTCGCATTCATTTTTGGACAAATAGTAGGGCACGTGGTAAAGAAAAATTCTATTATATACACTTTATCTTTATAAAATGCATCTGAAATTAGTTTTCCATCCTGGTTTGTAAATTCAAAAGAAGGTACTTCTCCAATTTTTACAAGTTCGTGTGTTTTAAATCTATTTACAATTTTTGGAATTGTGTATATACCAAATATTAAAATTATAAAAGCAATGCCTACGTACGAATATTTTTTCATTGTTTTAAATTTCTCTTTTTCTACGTTTTTCTTTTTCAGCAGATTTTTTTAATTGATAATAGATAATATCAATATCATCTTTCATCTTATTTTTTAACGTTGCAACAGATTTCATATTATATCCATACAATTTACCATCTTTGGTGTCTTCATCATCTTTTCTTCCTCTTAAACGCGATTCCATATCTACAATATATGCGTTGTTCGAATACCATGCTTCGTTTAAAGAAAAGGGTGTCTCAAAACTATCAAATAACTTGGTGATGTTTGCTTCATTAGTATAGATAAAATTCCATTTACTAATGTCTGTAAATGCAGAAAGTTCTGCAATTGCTTCTTTATATTGCTCTTTTGATGCTTCAGGGATTATTGCAACAATTTGAAAATATGGTTTTTGGTAATAGCGTTTGTAAATTGTTTGATTCAAATTAAACATACTACCTTTTGCGGTGTTTATTTCATTTCCTAAAAAACAAACAATACTTAAATTGTTGTTAAACGTAGCTTTTGATTCAAAAGAAAACTGATTTATTGCTAACACATTTTCTGTTAAAACAGGTAAATTAGAATATTTATAAATTCCTTTTGAAAGGAAAATATAAAATACTAATGGCAAAATAAATAAGCTAAAAAGCACCCAGAATTTTTTCATTATGTTTTTTACAAAAATAAAAAAAAGGTGGTTAAAAAACCACCTTCTTCATTTAAATATTTTTAAAGTATTAGTAATTCCACTTTACTAATGGAGCTAATATATCGTTAATATAACTTCCTTCTATTAATAACAAGGTTGCCAAATAAATAATTAGAAAAACTGCTGACCAAACAACAGAGCGTCTTAAACTCTTTTTTTCATCGGCCATGTGCATAAAAAACCAAGTAATATAATATGCCTTTACAATTGTTAATACTAAAAATATGATGTTTAAAGGGCTTGTTCCTAATATTTTTGTTAAATGAAGTGCATCTGGTTTTATTATACCTAAAATTACTTCAACAATTGTTATAACTGAAAGAATACCAAATACTTTCCAAATTAATTTTGTGTGCGATGTATGTTCTTGTGAATGTGCTGCCATTTTAAAAATTTTAATGAATTAAACTAAGTAGAAGAATGTGAATACGAATACCCAAACTAAATCTACAAAGTGCCAATACAATCCTACTTTTTCAACCATTTCGTAATGTCCTCTGCGTTCGTAAGTTCCAATTATAACATTAAAAAATATAATGATATTGATTAAAACCCCAGTAAAAACGTGAAAACCGTGAAACCCAGTTATAAAGAAGAAGAAATCTGCGAACAAGGTTTTACCATATTCATTTACTTTTAAATTTGCGCCATTTACAACCATATTCGCCTCATTTAAATAAGACATTGCATTTTCTCGCGGTATAATTGTTTTCTTTTTTGTTTCAGGATTTATAAGTTCAGTTCTTATTGTTATATCTGGATTTGCGTTAAACCCGTCGATAACTTCTTTTAATGAAAAAGCTGCTAATGCAGGTTCGTCAACAAACCAAACTCCTTTATTTTTTGTATGTTGCGTTCTTTCAGAATTAGATGATTGTGCAAAACTTTCTAATGTTACTTGATGTCCTGTAGCGTCTACAAATTGAATTATTTTACCATCATTTAGTTGAACAGCTCCATATGAACCATTGATAAAGTTTTTCCATTCCCAAGCTTGAGATCCAAGGAAAATTACACCACCAATTATTGTAAGTAACATATAAAAGGTCACTTTCTTTTTATTCATTTGATGACCAGCATCAACTGCTAACACCATTGTTACAGAAGAAAATATCAAAATAAAGGTCATTAATGCCACATAATACATAGGTGCATGTATACCGTGTAAAAATGGGAAATGTGTAAATACTTCATCGGCAATTGGCCAAGATTCAATAAATTTAAAGCGCATTAAACCGTACGCAGCTAAAAACCCTGAGAATGTAAGTGCATCGGATAAAATAAAGAACCACATCATCATTTTACCATAACTTGCACCTAATGGTTTGTTGGTTCCACCACTCCAAGTTTTTTCATTAGTTTTAGTAGCAACAGTTGCTTCCATATAAGATTTGTTTTGATTTTTTTAGTTTAGTTCCGCCAAAAATACATTTTTTTTTTATTATCTAATAAAATAGAAAAATAAAAACAGATAAATCCATAAGATATCAACAAAATGCCAGAAAATAGCACCTAATTCTAAACCAAGAGAATCTTTTGATGAATATTTATGGTTGAAATGATTGAAAAGTACCACAAGAAGTACAATTACTCCTGCAGCAATATGTGCAATATGTGCAAGTGAAATACCAATAATAAATGATGATTTTACAGTACTTTGCGCTCCAGCGAAAACAAATCCAGCATCGAAAAGTTGATTAAAACCTTCAATTTGAAAAAACACAAATCCTATTCCTAAAATTAATGTACTTAATAGAAATACGCTTGTTAATTGACGGTTGTCTTTTTTTATAAAATGTTTTGCCAACATAAAAGTAATACTACTTATAATAATTAAAAGAGTGCTTATATAAAATGCATTTGGCAAATCAAAAGAAACCCAATCAGCCCTTTTTCTACTTACAACATAAGCACTTGTTAGGCCGGCAAACATCATTGTCATACTAATCATAGAAACCCAAAGCATTGGTTTGGCAGATTTTCTTTTGGCTTGTTTGTATTCTTGTTCTAAAGTTACTTTCATTAGTTTGTATTTTTTTTAATGTAAAAATTTATCAATTACATAAATTACCTGAATTAAGGTTATGTATAAAACACTAGATAACATTAATTGTCTAGCTTCTTTATTAGTTTGATGTTTGTATAATTTAATAGCATAATACAACATTGTACTTCCTAGCGCAACTAAAATTATAGCGGTAACAGGGTAAATATAAAAACTTCCTGTTAATTTTAAAACAGGAATTACAGAAACAATTATTAAGCAACAAGTATAAATTATAATTTGAATAACCGCTTTTTTGTTTTTTTGTCCCATTGGCATTAGGTTAAAACCAGCTTTTTTATATTCATCGTATTGTAACCATGCTATTGCCCAGAAATGAGGAAATTGCCAAAAAAACTGGATTAAAAACAACATTCCGGGTTCAATAGAGAAAGCGTTTGTTGCAGCTACCCAACCTAACATAAAAGGAATTGCACCAGGAATTGCCCCAACAAAAACAGCTAATGGAGTAACAGCTTTTAAAGGCGTGTAGATACTGGTATATAAAAAAATAGAAATGGCTCCGAATAAAGCACTTTTAGGGTTAATACTATATAATATAGCTAAACCAATAATAGTAAATGAAATTGCAATTACAAGTGCCATAGAAACATGCATTCTGCCTGTTGGTAATGGCCTATTCATAGTGCGTTTCATTAGAGCATCGGTATCTTTCTCTATAATTTGGTTAAAAGCATTGGATGCTCCAACCATTAAATAACCACCAATAGCTAATAAAGCAAGTATTGAGAAATCGATTTTTTCAGTAGCTAATAAATATCCTGCGAGTGATGAAAATACAACACTTAGTGATAAACCCACTTTGGTTAGTTGCTTAAAATCACTAAAAATGGCAGAAAAATTCATGTTGTTTTTATAAGATTTTGAAGGTACGTGCATTATTTTTATTTGAATCTCTGCAAAGATATTTTATTATTACACATTTACAACCTTAAAATAAGGAGATTAAAAAAATATTTTAAATAAATTTTAAAAAACGCTTTGTTGTTATCATAATTGTATTAAATTTGCACTCGCATTTGAGATAATAAATGCCACGTTCATAAAAAATAATGACTGCGAAAGTAGCTCAGGGGTAGAGCATCACCTTGCCAAGGTGAGGGTCGCGGGTTCAAATCCCGTCTTTCGCTCTACAATATATAAAAATACCAATGCTCGAGTGGTGGAATTGGTAGACACGCTGGACTTAAAATCCAGTGGACTGTAAGGTCCGTATGGGTTCAAGTCCCATCTCGAGTACTAAAACTCTTGTTAATCGTTTGATTTTCAAGAGTTTTTTTGGTTTTACGCCAAGTTTTTATCTAATAATTATTTTCAATATTACAACTTTTAAGTAATAACTTCAAAAGATAAAATAAGTAACTTTATAACTTTTAAAGAATAAGGCTCCATAGTTCAAGGGATAGAATAGAAGTTTCCTAAACTTTAGATTCAGGTTCGAGTCCTGGTGGAGTCACATTTAGAATTTTCAAAACTTTAGAATAAAAAAAAGTTTTTAACTAAAATATTTTTTCGTACATTTATAAATGTAAAATATACAATTAAAAAAATGAATAAATTAAAAATATTTTTATTTGCAGTTGGTTCATTACTGTTAATGGCTGCTTCTTGTAGCGATAAGAACTCTCCTGAAGTTTTAGAACCTGAAGAAACTACAGAAACACCTTCTTTTTATTATGGTGCAGATTTGTCTTATATAAATGAAATGGAAGATTGTGGAGCAGTTTATAAAAACACAAACAATATAAATACGAATCCGTATAAAATATTTAAAGACGCAGGCGCAAATTTGGTGCGTGTACGTTTATGGCATAACCCTACTTGGACAAATTATTCTAATTATGTTGATGTAAAAAAAACAATACAGAAAGCTAAAAATGAAGGAATGCAAGTGTTACTCGATTTTCATTATTCCGATACTTGGACAGACCCTTCTAAACAAAAAATCCCAGTAGCTTGGGAAAATGAAATTGACAATAAAGAAGCATTGGGCGAATTATTATACAATTATACCTATGAAACTTTAAATAATTTAGCAAAAGCAAATTTAGTGCCTGAGATGGTACAAGTTGGAAATGAAATTAATCCAATGATTTTGCAAGGTGAAGAGTTAGTTTGGCCAATAGATTGGGATAGAAATTCGTATTTAATAAACAAAGGAATTAAGGCTGTTAGAGATATTTCAAAAGAAAAAAACACAGAAATTGAAGTAATGTTGCACATAGCGCAGCCAGAAAACGGTTTGTGGTGGTTTAAGGATGCAACTGCAAATGGAATTACAGATTACGATTGGATAGGTTTATCATATTATCCAATTTGGTCTGAATATACGTTGAATAATGTTGGAGCTGTATTTCAAAAGTTAATAAATACCTATAAGAAGAAATTAATGGTGGTAGAAACTGCCTATCCTTTTACGTTGGAAAATATAGATGAAGCTAATAATATTCTCGATAGCAAAGCATTAATTAGTGGTTATCCGGCAACGGAACAAGGTCAGTTAGATTATTTGAATAAACTAAAGGAAATTATTGAAAATGCTGGAGGAGCTGGATTGGTATATTGGGAACCAGCTTGGGTTTCAACAAATTGTAGTACGCTTTGGGGAAAAGGTTCTCATTGGGATAACGCAACTTTATTCGATCATAATAACAAACCAACTTTAGGAATGCAGTTTTACAACGGTTCAAAAAAATAATATAGACATATGAAACAATTTTGCAATTCAGTTTTAGTATTATTAATAACTACACAAGTCGCTTTTTCGCAAGTAAGAATTGTTAAAGAATTAGATGTTAATTGGAAATTTAAAAAGGGAGAAATTAATGATGCTTTTCAAGTTGATTTTAACGATTCTAAATGGGAAACAGTTACAGTTCCACACGATTGGGCAATTTATGGACCATTTGATAAAGAGGTAGATAAACAAACCGTTGCAATTGTTCAAAACGGCGAGGAAGTTGCTTCAGAAAAAACAGGAAGAACAGGAGCTTTACCTCATATTGGAACTGCTTGGTATCGCAACAAGTTTACCATTCCTCAATATGAAAAAGGCAAAAAAGTAATCTTGCTTTTTGAAGGTGCTATGAGTGAACCTCAAGTTTATTTAAACGGAAAAAAAGTAGGCGAGTGGGCGTATGGTTACAGTTATTTTTATTTTGATGTTTCTAAATCTATCATAGATGGAGAAAATACACTAGCTGTAGAAGTTTCTAATAAAGAATTTGCTTCGCGATGGTATCCTGGTGCTGGATTGTATAGGAAAGTAAGTGTCATTGTAAAAAATAAAGAAAACATCAATCAGTGGGGAACAACCATTACAACTCCAATAATAAGTAATGAATTTGCCAATGTACAGGTTAAAACCGAAACTACAGGGCAAAATACAAATTTAGTAACAGCCATTTATAATGCTAAAGGTAAGCAAGTTGCAATAGAAAAAACAAGTACGCAATTTGGAAATCAATTTATTCAAAATATAAAAGTTATCAATCCGAGTAGATGGAGTCCTGAAAACCCGTATTTATACACTGCTAAAACACAATTATTTGTTGATGAAATACTAAAAGATGAGGTTTCTACGCGTTTTGGAATTCGAGAAATTAAATACGAAGCCAACAAAGGTTTCAGTTTAAATGGTGAAGTTAGAAAGTTTAAAGGCGTTTGTTTACATCACGATTTGGGTCCGTTAGGTACAGCAGTTAACAAAGCTGCATTGCGCAGACAATTAACAATTTTAAAAGATATGGGTTGCGATGCAATTCGTAGTTCACACAATATGCCTTCCTTAGAACAATTAGAGTTATGCGATGAAATGGGCTTTATGTTTTTAGCTGAAAGTTTTGATGAATGGGCAGTGCCAAAAGTAAAAAATGGCTACAATCGTTTTTTTGAAGAATATGCAGAAAAAGACATTGTAAATTTAGTACGTGCTACCAAAAATCATCCGAGTATTGTAATGTGGAGTTCTGGAAATGAAGTGCCTGATCAATGGGGAACGGCAGGAGTAAAACGTGCAAAATGGTTACAAGATATTTTTCATAGAGAAGACCCTACAAGACCAGTAACTGTTGGTATGGATCAGGTAGAAGCTGTAATGGAATCAGGTTTTGGTGCGTTGTTAGATGTTCCAGGGTTAAATTATCGCGTTCATTTGTATGATGAAGCTTTTGAAAAATTTCCGCAAGGATTTATTTTGGGTTCAGAAACAGCTTCAACAGTAAGTTCAAGAGGAATTTATAAATTTCCAGTTGTTCAAGAGAAAATGAAACAATATCCTGATTTTCAAAGTTCATCGTACGATTTGGAAGCGTGTAGCTGGTCTAATGTTCCAGATGAAGATTTTGTGTTGCAAGATGACAAACCTTGGGTAATTGGCGAATTTGTTTGGACAGGTTTTGATTATTTAGGAGAACCAACTCCATATGATGAAAGCTGGCCTTCAAGAAGTTCTTATTTTGGAATTAATGATTTGGCAGGTTTACCAAAAGATCGTTTTTACTTATATCGAAGTCGCTGGAATACTACAGATGAAACCTTGCATATTTTACCGCATTGGAATTGGAAAGGTAGAGAAGGAGAAAAAACACCTGTTTTTGTTTATACCAATTATAATAGTGCAGAACTTTTTGTGAATGGAAAAAGTATGGGAATTCAAAAAAAGAATCATTCTACACCACAAAACCGTTACCGTTTAATGTGGATGGATGTTAACTATGAACCAGGAACATTAAAAGTTGTTGCTTTTGATGATGATGGAAAACCTGTTGCTGAAAAAGAAGTAAAAACAGCAGGAAAACCTTATAAAATAGTATTGAGCCCTGATAGAAAAACTATTAAAGCTGATGGAAAAGACTTGTCTTATGTTACAGTTTCGGTAGTTGATAAAAACGGAATTGAATGTCCTACAGCAACCAATCAATTAAAATTCAAAGTAACAGGTAATGGTACTTTTAGAGCAGCATGTAATGGTGATGCAACTTCATTAGAGTTATTCCATTTACCAACAATGAAATTGTTTAGCGGTAAGTTAGTAGTTACCATTCAGTCTAAAACTCAAGTTGGAGCTATTCAATTAAAAGTAACTGGGAAAGAATTAAAAAGAGGTAATTTGAATTTAGATTCCACCAATTAAAACTTAAGTATTCTTTTTCCGGATGGCTTGTAAGGACAAAAAAGTGAAAGTGTAATTTCCGAAATTTACAAATAAATTTTCCCGTGTTATTGAGAGTCCAATATCATTTCTTGTTGAAAATCTGGATAAAAATAATGTTAACCTTTTAAAGGCTTAAAAAACGTTATAAAAATTAATGATACGCATGATTACCTTCAAATTTATAGATTGCTTTTTATTTAAATAATCTATTAATGAATGATAAATATCATATTTTTCTTATTTATTTATAAAAAAATGATTATATTTGAGTATGTAAACCTCAAATTACCAATAATTTAACACCCCAAGTTGAATTTTGAAATTGAAAATTTTTGTTGGTAAGTTGAAAATCCCTATATGAAGTTCTTATAGATTATTTAGATAATTTTTAGAATAATAGTTATAATTAAATTGCATGTTTTTGTAGTTATATTAGAGTATTTCCCTTCACAAAAGTTATTAACTATTAAGACATCGTAATTTTTAAGTGTTTAACACAAAAAAATTACATATATGAAAAAAAATTACTTTATTGGGTCATTATTTTTCTTTGTTTTATTGGTGTTTTTCCAATATATTGGAATGTTTGTGTCTTTTTTTGAGACTCATATAAATGGAGAGTTATTACCAAAAAACAACTCCCAATATGCTTATTTAGCAAAAAAGGAGCCTACTTCAATTGTGGGATTCAATTATTTTTTTAATGAAGCTTTTGAAGAATTTGTTGATGAAAGAGAAATTGTAAAGAAAGCCAAATCAAATGCTGCTGAGGTTATAGATAAGGTTAGTTTTGATACTGGCTGCCCAGTTAGTCCCATTACTCAAAATAATGATATTGGAAATTGTTTTGCAGTTGTAATTTATACAGCACCTACACCAACACCCAGTTCTGGAAATATAGTTACTCAAATAGCTGGTTTAGCGTCAGGTTCAACTTTTCCAATTGGTTCAACGACCAATACCTTTGAAGAAAGAACTTCGGGAGGTGCATTTGTGGTGTCTTGTAGTTTTGATGTAATTGTAACGGACAATGAAGATCCAACAATCGTAGGATTACCATCTGATATTAGTGTAAGTAATGACACAGGCGTTTGTGGAGCAGCAGTAACTTGGTCT
>NZ_JBFLKT010000446.1:0-3232 GCF_040883305.1 Lutibacter sp. | reverse complement strand
GGCAAGATTTTACTAGAGAAAGATATCAGTGCATAAAAAATGAAACGGATTTATATGTAGACCTAGGAAAATACTTACCTAAAGAGTCAACCATTTATTATATGATTATAGCTTCCTCTAGTGGGGATAAGTTTAATGGTGATTATAGCGATGTAAATGTAAGCACATGGTAAAACACGTCTTGAAAATTATTGTAGTAACGGCTACTTTTGTTTACTATTGGGGAATGTTCGGTTGCCAATTTTGAGGTAACAGTTCATTAAGTTTATTAACCTTATGTTCCTGTATGCGGTTCAGTACATCAGTAAGCCATGCCAAGGGTTCGATATTGTTTATTTTGCAAGTTGCAAAAAATGAATAGAACATTGCAGCATGCTGCGCTGCTTTATGTGACCCAGCAAATAAATAATTTTTACGTCCTAATGCCAATGGTCTTATAGCATTTTCAATTAGGTTATTATCTATTTCATATTCACCACCATCTATATAAACTTTGAGTTTAGGCCAAAGATTAGTTGTATAAGCAATAGCTTTCCCAATAGCACTTTGCGGTGTGGTTTGTAATTGATTTTTTATTAACCATTCTTCCAACTCTTGTAGAATTGGTTTTGCATAAATTTGACGATACCTGTACCGGATTTTAAAGCTTACAGTCCGTTCACGAGCCTTGCGTTCAATTTCATACAAGCGTTGCATAAGTTTCAAAACATGTTCCGCACGTTTTTGGTCATTTTTTAAGGCTTTGTCAAAATACCTACGTGCATGAGCCATACATGCCAAGTGTATAATTTGACCATTGACAGCCATGTTTTTGTATGCCTGGTAACCATCGGTTTGCAAGGCTCCGAAAAATTCATTAAGTACTTCTTTAGGTGCTTCTTGACCCCGTCCTGTATGATATTTAAACAACACCAACCGCTGTAATGGGGATCGGTAAACCCATTGGTAACCGCTGTGCAAAGCACCTTTTTTGTGAGAGTCCTGAACTCCAATTGGCGATTCATCGGCTTGAATGTAATCGCTTTGCAGTATTTGTTTTTCTAAGGTGTCGTAAAGCGGTTCCAACAATTTGGCTGTTGCATTAAACCATCCATTTATGGTCGAATCGCTTATTGTTAAACCTTGACGTTTAAATATTTGTATCTGGCGGTAATAGGGCAAGTGGTCAACAAATTTGGATACCATTATAAAAGCCAGTAAACTGGCACCGGCATTGCCCTTAGGTATGGGAAGAGATGGAAGTTCTGCTATATCAACACCTTCACCTTTTGGCCTAGCGTACTTGGGGCGGATGATTTTGCGAACATGCATATTGCCCGGTGTATATTCCAAAACCTCTGTTATTTCTTCACCTATTTTTTTTGAACCATCCTCAATAATATCAGGTTCAATAATT
Source organism: Lutibacter sp. (assembly GCF_040883305.1). Lineage (GTDB taxonomy): Bacteria > Bacteroidota > Bacteroidia > Flavobacteriales > Flavobacteriaceae > Lutibacter. The sequence continues at coordinate 1,836 of NZ_JBFLKT010000446.1, read as the reverse complement.
TCTTCAACCCGTGGTAAATGTGCAGGTATTTTGGCTCGGATGGCTTTTTGTTTTTTCTTCTCGGCTTTTTTACGCGAGTAAGCTATTTCTTCGACCTGTTCTTCGGCTGGTTCTGCTTCTGTTTCAAAAAGGCTGTATTGTTGTGCATCAGAACTATTAGGCACAAAACGTTCGCTCTTACTCCCGAAAATAAGGCGTTTAAGCTCATCGAGCTGCTGTTTCAGGTATTCGTTCTCTGAAAGTAACTTTTCATTTTGTAGGTTCAAGGTTTCAAATTGTTCTTTGCTTAAAACAATCTGTTCATCGACGGTATTTCCTACATCTTTATTCACACTGCTAAAATACCTTTAAAACCTTACTGATCCTAAATTTTAAGTATGTTCAACAGGTAGTGAAAAATGCTTTTTTCTTTCAATATTTTTTATACTGATACCATCGACAAGCATCACCATCTGTGAATAGCTCATCTGGTAGCTGCCGGTTTCAATATCGTATTGTGGATGTTCAAACGTGCCGGACTCCAACCGTTTATAATAAAGTACAAAACCGCTACCAGCCCAATGCAGTAACTTGATTTTATTGCGTGTTTTATTTATAAAAACGTAAACATCACCATTTACAGGGGATAAGCCTAGTTGGTTTTGCACAAGCCCACATAAACTATCAAAACTTTTGCGCATGTCGGTGGGTTGGCTATATAACTGGAATTTTAACGATGAACCTAGGGTAAACATATCAGAATAGTTTTATGAGTTCTTTTACCTGGCTTGCTTCTAAGCCTTGGTTGCAATTTAATTTGACCCCATTAGGGAAAGTTATTTCAAGCCCAGATATAGTACAATTATGGTCAGGTACTGTAATTGGGATAAAATCCGCTTGCAAGGTTGGCTGCTTTTTCTGTGCCGGTTCTTGCTCTTTGTTTTGTCGGGTTTTCCAATACTTGAACTTGTAATAGTTGATGCCCTCTTGAGTACAAAATTCTTTTTGGTTTAATCCGCTGCTTTCCCAACGGCGTATAAACCCATACATTTTTGCTTTTAATTTTTCATCTGATCTCATGGGTGCGAAGCTACTAACTCAGCCCTCGCAAATCAATATGTATGCCGCCGGATGTTTACAATTAAATTCACATATAAAGAAAACGGCAGACAAGTTCGGTATTTCCATACATTGGTGGGGTAATGCAGAAAAGGAAAGATATGACCACAAACTTGACTTAGTTCAGGATATTTATCGGAAAGAATTGAAAAATAAGCATAAGGATGATAAGGTTATTTGTATCATTAAATCGTTGGAAAACACCCGTACCTTTGCTAATCGTGATATTAAAACAAAAGCAGGAAAGATATTTACCAAAATGTTTTCGTGTTTTAAATTTGTGAGCCAGTATTACATTTATATTCAAGATAAGGAACTTGGGTTATGTTATCTGAAAATATCAAGCTACCTACCGTTTGTTTGCGAGTTCTATATGAATGGTCATAACTACCTTAAGCAGCAGTTTGATATTAAAAGAGTTGATTATAAGATGAAAGAGAACTCCTTTGTGAAAGTGTCCGATTTATCTTTATTAGAAAGTCTTGTAGAAAACTTTCAGCCCAGTATTGCATTGAATCGTATATCTTACTGGATGGATACGTTTTTTCGTTTTGATAAAGGGGAACGCTCCACACGTTCAAAATTGTTGAAACATGAGTGGTTTACTTATCAAACTGAGATTTCAAGCAATGTAATTTTTAAGTCTGCAAAATATGCCAATTCCTTTTTTCAGCGGCTTCTACAAAAGCATCATACCATTGGGTTCCCCGATAGGTTGACGAAGATATTCGGTCTGTC
>NZ_JBFLKT010000076.1:0-14771 GCF_040883305.1 Lutibacter sp. | reverse complement strand
CTGTATTATTTTCAGTAATAATTCCTAACCCAGCTCTTCCGTGTCCTGCTTGTTCGTATGTCATACCAATAGCTCCCATATAAGTTGGGTAGGTATCGCCATAACTTGGATATAGTAAATCAAAAGATTCTTTTGTAAAATAACGCCATCCTTCTTTATCAAAATAACTAGCGTGATTTTTTCCAATTTTAGTTTGAAAATCTCGTTGCCAATCAGTAATAATTTCGTGAAAAGGCTCGGCTGCAGGAGCAAAATAATAAGGACTGTTATAACCCTGTTCGTGAAAATCTACGTGTATATGTGGCATCCATTTATTATAAACTTTTAAACGCTGTTGTGTTTCTATTTGAGTAGCCCAAGCCCAATCTCTGTTTAAATCGAATAAATAATGATTTGGTCTTCCGCCAGGCCAAGGTTCGTTGTGTTCTGTAACATCTGGATTTGTATTAAAAGGCGTACTTTTTGTTTGGTTGTACCAATTAACATACCTATCGCGCCCATCAGGATTTAAGCACGGATCAATAATTACCACCGTATTTTTAAGCCAATCTTGCTTTTCGGTAATTAATTTATACAAGGTTAGCATGGCAGCTTCAGAACTTGAAGCTTCATTTCCGTGTACATTATAACTCAGCCAAACAATACCAATTTCAGAATTAGGCGTGCCTTTTAAAATCCCGGTTCTTTTTAAATTAGCTTCTCTAATACTTTCTAAAGTTGCAATATTTTCTTCAGAAGAAATATACGAAACATATAACGGTCTATGCTCGTTTGTTTCCCCATATTTTTGAAGTTGTACACTTTTTGAAGTTTCACTAACATACAAAAAATAGTCAACAACTTTATGATGGTTCGAAAATCTAGAACCTAATTCATATCCTAAAAATTCGGAAGGAGATTGAATTGTTTGGGCAAAGCCAATTAAAGTAAAAAAAATGATAAAACTAATTGAAAGGCGTACGGTCTTCATAAAATTATAAAAATTAAAGTGCCAAATGTACTTAAATAAACTTAATTATTTAAGTTGATAAGAGAACCAAGAATGTTTTATTTTTACCAAAAAAATTATACCCTTGAAAAAAGCTTATTTTAATTGGAGTACTGGAAAAGATTCAGCATTAGCACTTCACAAGATTTTACTGAATAGCGATTATACTGTTGGAACTTTGATAACCACCGTAAACCAAAAATTTAAAAGAGTTTCTATGCATGGTGTTTCTGAAATATTATTGGAAGAACAGGCAAAACAAATTGGTTTACCCTTATACAAAATATACTTTCCAGAAGATGTTTCAAGGGAAACATATAACAATATTATGAAATCGAATTTAAAAGAAATTATAGCCAAGGGAAATTATAAATTTTCAGTTTTTGGAGACATTTTTTTAGAAGATTTGAAAGCGTTTAGAGAAATTAAATTAGCAGAAATGGGTTTAAAAGGTGTTTTTCCGTTATGGAAAATCAACTCTTTTAAAATTATTGAGGAATTTATTAATTTGGGTTTTAAGGCTATAACGGTTTCTGTAAATGCTAATTTATTAGATAAAAGTTTTGTGGGAAGAATTATAGATAAACAGTTTGTAAAGGATTTGCCGAAGAATATAGATGTTTGTGGTGAAAATGGTGAATTTCATACCTTTGTTTTTGACGGACCAATTTTTAAACAACCAATAGCGTTTAAAATTGGTGAAAAAGTACTAAAAACGTATCCTTCGAATTCATCTGACACTTGGGATTCTAGTTTTTGGTATTGTGATTTAAAACCTATTTAAAATTTAGTTAAATTATTGTTAGATATTTAAAGTAGTATCGACAAACTATTTAATTTGTGTATTTTTATAAAAAAAGTAAATTTTAGATGAATCAAAATCCTAAAAACGAATTATCAGCGTATAATTTTGAAGAACATTGGAATAAGGCATATCAAAAAACTCCAACTACTAGTTTGGGTTGGTACGAAGAGAATCCAACACCTAGTTTAGAGTTAATTGAGGCATGTAATTTACCAAATGATGCTGTAATTTTTAATGCCGGAGCAGGTTCCACTTCTTTAATTAACAGATTGTTAGAAAAGGGGTATAATAATATTATAGTAAATGATATTTCTGAAACTGCTTTGGAAATATTAAAAAATGATTTAACAATTGATAAGGCATCAAACGTTCAATTTATAATTGATGATTTAACAAATTCAACTGCATTATTAAAATTAAAAAACATCGATTTATGGCACGACAGAGCTGTATTACATTTTTTTACCGAAAATTATCAACAAGAAGCCTATTTTAAGTTAATAAATAAAGTTATTAAATTAAATGGTTATATAATTTTGGCTCAGTTTAATTTAAAAGGCGCTGTTAAATGCTGTGGATTAGATATTAGAAATTATAATGAAGAAATGTTGCAAAAAGGTTTAGGAGAAAATTTTAAATTACTAAAATCGTTTGATTATACATATACTCAGCCATCTGAAAACACAAGAGAATATGTTTATACCTTATTTAAAAGAATACACTAAAATTTAATGAAAGTACATCATATTCCATTTCAAGAAACCGGATATTTTTCAAATTTAATAGGTGATTATTTAGATAAAAGTCACAAATTATCTCAATTCTATGGAAACTTTCCAGATTTGGAAGGATTTAGAAAACAACTAGAATTAAAGCAACATTCATTTGAACAAACATCTAGAAATACGTTAGTTAAAGCACTTATTAAGCAGTATAATAGTTTTAATACAAGTAATTTAACTGAAAATAATATAAATTCTTTAGCAAAGCAAAATGCTTTTACAATTACAACAGGACATCAATTAAATATCTTTACAGGTCCGTTGTATTTTTTGTATAAAATAGTTTCAACCATAAATCTAACAAAACAATTAGCAATTCATTTTCCGCAATATAATTTTGTGCCGGTATATTGGATGGCAACAGAAGATCACGATTTTGAAGAAATTAACTACTTTAATTTTAAAGGAAAGAAAGTTGTTTGGGATAGAGAGAGTAGTGGTGCGGTTGGAAGATTAAATACTGAAGGTTTTAACACTGTTTTTAAAGCTTTTTCCGAAGAATTAGGGAATTCGAATAATGCGAACTCAATAAAACAAATGTTTGAGAATGCGTACTTGAAACATACCAATTTAACCGATGCAGCTCGTTATTTGGTAAATGTACTTTTTGGCGAATATGGTTTGGTGATTATTGATGGTGATGATGTTACGCTAAAACAAGAATTTTTACCTGTAGTTAAAGATGAATTATTAAATAACACTTCTTATAATGAGGTCTCTAAAACCAGTGAAAAATTAGCTGAAAATTATAATATTCAGGTAAATCCAAGAGAAATCAATCTTTTTTATTTAAAAGATAATTTAAGAGAACGTATTATATTTGAAAATAATGAATTCATAATAAACAACACCTTACTTGTTTTTTCTGAAGAAGAATTATTGAATGAAGTTACTAATTTTCCTGAACGTTTTAGTCCAAATGTAATTATGCGTCCGCTGTATCAAGAAGCTATTTTACCTAATTTGTGTTATATCGGTGGAGGAGGTGAACTGTCTTATTGGTTTCAGTTAAAAGATTATTTTTCAAAAGTAGATATACCATTTCCAATATTGTTATTACGAAATTCTGCATTGTTAGTTTCTAAAAAACAGTTAGTTAAGTTAAATAAGTTAAAAGTAACATTGCATGAGCTTTTTTATAAGCAAGATGAATTAATTAATAAAAAAGTAACAGAAATTTCAGAGATAAAGATAGATTTTTCAGGACAGAAGGTGTTTCTACAACAACAATTTTTAGAGTTAAAAGAATTGGCAAAACAAACTGATAAATCTTTTATTGGTGCTGTAAATGCACAAGAAAAAAAGCAATTAAATGGACTTAATAATTTAGAAAAAAGATTGTTAAAAGCTCAAAAAAGAAAGCTTTCTGATGTTATTTCTAGAATTGAATCTTTGCAAAATCAGTTATTTCCAAATCAAAGTTTAGAGGAACGCACACGTAATTTTTCAGAAATTTATTTAGAATTAGGTAGAGATTTAATTCCAATGTTACTAGAAGCATTGCAACCTCTAAAATTGGAATTTACAGTACTAGAATATTAAAGCGGTTTAAAAGGGATAATTTTATTTTTAAAACCATATTCCATAGTTGTTACTTTGCTTCCTTTAATTTTAGTAGCTTCTTCTTCATTTAATTCAAAATCTATTTCAGTAAAATATACATTTGTATTTTTTATTTTGTTAGATTCTATAGTGGTGTTATCTGAATTTAATTTAATAGATTCATTGTTAAAATTAAATGCAACTGTACAGCCTGTTCTTTTAATATTTACAGAAGTATCACCTATAATTACAGTTTTAAGATAAGGAAATCCTCCTAGTTCTTCAATATCTGCATACACAATATTAGTCTCATTTTTAGCATATTTTGTACCTCCTTTAAAATCAATTTTTTCTATGATTTCCGAATTTGAAGGAACCTCTTTCGCTTTATTAAATAGTTTAGAAAATGAAAATGCCATATATTATATTTGAGAAATTATTAATTATGAAATGCTTGATTGTGTTCAAGTGGAGTGCCACAAGATTTGCAATCTTCTACTGAACCGGCACCTCCAGTACATCCGTTGGTACAGGTGTAGTGGTAAACGCCAGCAGCATTTTGTGCGGCAGCTGGAGCAGGCGGAGTGATTGTATTAGTTTGTGTTGGAGCAGATGTATTACTCGGAACATTTAAAGGCCCATTTTTCAACAAATCATCGTTATGGAAAGCAACATTATGTGTATATGGAGTATTGCAAGTTGCACAAACTCCTTGAGCATCTGAACCACTATTTTCACATTTATTTAAGCAGATATAATGTTTAACCGCTACTTTGTTGTTTAAGTTTGTATTTTGTTTTGGCTTTTCTTCTTTACAAGAAATTGAAGTAACAAAAATAAGAACTAATAGTAATTTTAATATTTTCATGTGTTTATTTTTTTTAAATGTAAAAAATCAAATATACTAAAAATTAAATTTCTTTGATATTTAACTTACAGTTTCAAATTATATCATTATAAAAAAACTGTCTGAAAAGTAAAATTAACGTTATTCTGAAAAAAATCAGAGAAACAGGTTTTTATAGTTTTCAGACAGCCTAATTAAAATTTTATTTTATAAGTGAATTACTTCACCATAAGCTTCGGCAACGGCCTCCATAACAGCTTCACTCATAGTTGGATGTGGGTGAATTGTTTTTAAAACTTCGTGCCCTGTTGTTTCTAATTTTCTACCTAAAACAGCTTCAGCAATCATATCAGTTACACCAGCACCAATCATATGACAACCTAACCATTCGCCATATTTAGCATCAAAAATAACTTTTACAAAACCATCAGGTGTTCCAGCAGCTTTTGCTTTTCCTGAAGCAGAGAAAGGGAATTTACCAACTTTTAGTTCGTAACCTTGTTCTTTTGCTTGAGCTTCTGTTAAACCAACACTTGCAATTTCAGGTGAAGCATAGGTACATCCAGGAACGTTTCCGTAGTCGATTTTTTCGGTATGTAAACCAGCAATTTTTTCAACACAAGTAATTCCTTCAGCAGAAGCAACGTGCGCCAAAGCTTGACCAGGAACAACATCTCCAATTGCATAATAACCAGGAATATTTGTTTGATAGAAATCGTTTACCAAAATTTTATCACGGTCAACAACAATTCCAACATCTTCTAAACCAATGTTTTCAATATTAGATTTAATTCCAACAGCAGAAAGTAATACATCTGCTTCTAAAATTTCTTCTCCTTTTTTAGTTTTAACAACTGCTTTTACACCTTTACCAGAAGTATCTACAGATTCTACAGAAGAGTTTGTCATTACTTTTACACCAGACTTTTTGAAAGAACGTTCAAATTGTTTTGAAACATCAATATCTTCAACTGGCACTAAATTTGGTAAAAATTCTACAATTGTAACTTCAGTTCCCATGGCATTGTAAAAATGCGCAAATTCAACTCCAATTGCTCCAGAACCAACAACAATCATTTTTTTAGGTTGTGTTGGAAGCGTCATTGCTTGGCGATATCCTATAACTTTTTTACCATCTTGAGGCAAGTTTGGTAATTCTCTAGAGCGAGCACCTGTTGCAATAATTATATGATCTGCACTGTATTCAGTTACTTTACCATCAGCATCTGTTACATCTACTTTTTTTCCAGTTTTAATTTTCCCATAGCCATCAATAACATCAATTTTATTTTTTTTCATTAAAAATTGAACACCTTTACTCATTCCATCAGCTACATTTCTACTACGTTTTACTACGGCTTCAAAATCTTTATCAATTGCTTCAGCTTTTAAACCATATTGATCTACATGCTTTAAATAATCATAAACTTGCGCACTTTTTAATAAAGCTTTTGTTGGGATACATCCCCAATTTAAACAGATTCCACCTAAGTTTTCTTTTTCAACTACAGCAACTTTAAATCCAAGTTGTGAAGCTCTAATGGCTGTAACATATCCTCCTGGGCCACTTCCTATAATAATAATGTCGTATTTCATATTTTGTTTATTTTATCGCTTAAAATGCAAATTTACTATATTTTTATTTCTGTTAAATCGTTAATTGATTATTGTGTTTTTTTACCCTTACATTTTATAAATAAGTGGTTTGGACTACTCTCAACCGCCGTTTAAACTTTTCACATCTCACTTTTTTACATTCTATCAGGAACATTAATTCCTAATAATTTAAATGCTGATTTTATAATTTCTGCAACTTTATTTGAAAGTTGGATTCTAATAATTTTTTCGTTCTGATTTTCACATCCTAAAATTGGAACTGTTTGGTAAAATGAATTGTATATTTTAACCAAATCGTATGTATAATTTGCAATTAATGCAGGACTATGATTTTGGGCTGCATTCTGAATAATTTCAGGAAACAGTTGTATTTGTTTAATTAATTCTCGCTCTTTTGGATCTAAATCAATTGCTGTAATTTCTTTTGAATAATTAAAAGTAGCTTTTCTTAAAATAGATTGTATTCTAGCATACGTATATTGAATAAAAGGACCTGTATTACCAGCAAAATCGACAGATTCTTCGGGGTCAAATAAAATACGTTTTTTAGGATCTACCTTTAAAATGTAATATTTTAAAGCTCCTAAACCTATAGTTTTGTAAAGGTGTTCTTTTTCATCTTCAGAATATCCTTCAAGTTTTCCTAATTCTTGAGATATTGTCCTTGCAGTATTCGTCATTTCCAACATTAAATCATCTGCATCAACCACAGTTCCTTCTCTGGATTTCATTTTTCCACTTGGTAAATCTACCATTCCGTAAGATAAATGATACAGGTTTTTAGCCCAGTCATATCCTAATTTGTCTAAAATAAGAAATAATACTTTAAAATGGTAATCTTGCTCATTTCCAACGGTATAAACCAATTCTTGCAGGTCGAAATCTTTAAAACGCTCAATAGCCGTTCCAATATCTTGTGTCATATAAACGGCAGTTCCATCGGAACGTAATACAATTTTTTCGTCTAAGCCTTCATCGGTTAAATCTATCCATACAGAGCCATCTTCTTTTTTGTAGAAAATTCCTTTTTTCAATCCATCTGTAACTACATCTTTTCCAAGCAAGTAGGTGTTGCTTTCATAATAATTTTTATCAAAATCAACACCTAATTCTTTATAAGTTATATCAAAACCATCATAAACCCACTGGTTCATAGTTTTCCATAAATCAACTACTTCTTTATCTCCAGCTTCCCATTTCAACAACATTTGTTGTGCTTCCAATAAAATAGGTGCTTCTTTTTTAGCATCTTCTGCTGTTTTTCCTTCAGCAATTAGCTGTGTAATTTCTTCTTTATATGCTTTATCAAAAGCAACATAATAATTACCAACCAATTTATCACCTTTTAAACCTGAACTTTCAGGAGTCTCTCCATTTCCAAAACGTTGCCAAGCCAACATACTTTTGCAAATATGAATACCACGATCGTTAATAATTTGAGTTTTATAAACTTGCTTTCCTGAAGCTTTTATAATTTCAGCAACAGAATATCCTAATAAATTATTTCTAATATGACCTAAATGCAGTGGTTTATTTGTGTTTGGAGAAGAATATTCTACCATTACAGCTTTTTCATTTTTATCAGGTGAAATTATACCATAATTGTTAGTTTTATAAATTGTATTAAAAATATTAATAAAGTAAGAATCTGCAATTTCTAAGTTTAAAAAGCCTTTTACAACGTTAAAATCAGCTACTTCTTCTACATTTTCTGTTAAATAAGTTCCAATTTTAGTTCCAATTTCAACTGGGTTTCCTTTAACAAAGCGTAAAAAGGCAAAAACCACTATGGTTATATCACCTTTAAAATCTTTTTTAGTAGCCTGAAATTCAACAGATTGAATATCCGTATTGTAAATTTCTTTAAAAGCCTTTTTAACAGCTATTTCTAAACTATTGTGCATATTTTTTGCTAAATTATTTTGAGGTGCAAAAGTACTAAATTTCAAATTATTTTCACGATTTTATAAAATCAAATTATGTAAGATTGTAATTATATGGTTGCTGAGCTTTTATACTCCGCTCAAGATAAACGATAGAAGAAGCACAGGTTGATAAAATTTAGCTTAATACAGTTTTATAAATTAAAATATTCCAAATAGCTACTTACAGCAATAACATTTATATATTTGCCAAATGGAAGAATTTTTAAAGGAATTACCAAAATTAGCTGAAGAAAAACTTATTGAAAATAAAAAATATTTTCAAAAGTTAAAGAAGCGCACTCCTAAAAATTTAGATGTTGTAATGCAAGAGTTACACGAAAAAGAGTTTGAAAAAACTGATTGTTTAACCTGTGGAAATTGTTGTAAAACTACAAGTCCTATATTTACAAATAAAGATATAGAGCGTATTTCTAAACATTTTAGAATGAAAGTATTGGATTTTACAACCCAATATTTAGAGCGAGATATCGATGATTTTTATGTGTTGAAAACAACACCTTGTTCTTTTTTAGATTTGAACGATAATACGTGTATGATTTATGATGTGCGTCCCAAAGCTTGTGCAGCATACCCACATACAGATAGACGAAAATTTATTCAGATTACAGATCTAACATTAAAAAACACTGAAATATGCCCTGCTGCTTATAATATTGTTGAAGCACTTAAAATAAAACTTCCAAAGTAATAAAAGTCATTTTTAAAATTTAGAAAATTCCAGGTATTCCAGGTAATTGACCTACTAATGCTAAAGAAACTACACAAATTAGAAACATTACTCCAGGAATAATTAGTTTTTCCTTTATTGTTAATGATTTAGATCGTTCTTTATCTCCCGTATATCCCAGATTGTCGAGTAACATTGCCAGTGCCCAACCAAATACAGGATTTACAAACGCACAAGCAAAAATGCAGGTTCCTGCACTTATAGAATCTTTTTGTTTTTTTATCATTTGCATTCCAACTTCTAACAGCGGTAAAAATACTCCAACTATTAAGGCAACTCTTAAAACAGGTTCCCACATAGCCAAATCCATAGGATATCCAAAGATAGAGGCTAGAATACACAATATTGCCGTAAGAATTGCTCCTCCAGGAATAGGTCTTTTTGCAATAGCAGCAGGAATCATATAGGTTCCCCAGGAAGAGGCAATATTTCCACCACCTAATATAGATCCAATAATTTGACGCAAAGAAGCAACAGTCATTGTATCGTCAACATCCATTAATACATTTTCCGTTTTTTTTGGATAATTCATTTCTTGAAAAACACGATGACCTAAAAAATCTGGGGACCACATTGCTACACCTAAAATAGCAAACGGAATTACCGCAATAAAATGTTTAAATTCTGGCCAACCTAATTGCCAACCTGTATTTTCTCCCCACCAATATGTTGGACTAAAATGAGGTAAACCAGGTTCAGTAGAAAATGTAAAATCTGCTCCCATTGTAAAAGCAATAATTCCTGCAATTAAAGAACATAAAGGTATTGCTAGCCAGCGTTTACGAATACGAGCTAAATAAGCATAAATAAATATTGTAATTCCTATTATTAGGATATAGATACCATTTATATCTGCTTCAAAAGACCATAATTTTAACTTTGAAATTTGACTTATTAGCCCAACAGCGCCTAAGAAAATTAGTAATCCGCCTCTCACACCAACTCCAGTAATTGTCATTAGTTTAGAACCTCCTTTTGAAATACTTAATATAATACCGAAAAATCCAATTAAAATACCTAATGCTAAGGGATGTCCTCCTGCTAATGCAATTATCGGAATTAAAGGAATCATAGGTCCATGCGTTCCGGGTAAATTTGCTTTCGGGTTCAGCAATGCTGAAAAAAGGAGCACAAATAATCCACCACCAATAAGTAATTCAAAGCGGACATTTTCTGCAATAAAATCTTGTGAAAGCCCAAATTGAGTAGCAAAAGCAGCTACCATAGCGGTTACCATTACTACTTTCCCGATAGTAGCAGCTATGGCTGGCACAAAATCTTCTAGCTCTATTTTGAAATCTCTGAAAGGAAGGTTTACTCGCCAACGGCGGAATTTCATGATAGTTAATTCGTGCTCAAGATACTCTTCACGACTATCAAACTCTTCTGATTTTTTATGTTGATCTTGATACGAATTGGAATCTTTTTTTTTCATTTAGGTACTTTCAAAAGCATTAAAAAACGCTATTAATGATTGACCGAATGAAATGATTTTTGAAAATAAAAACAAGATTTTCAACACCCAAAGAAGGTCATTTTTATAATGTAACAAAAGTAATATTATTGAAAATATTAAAGAATGACAAAAGTCAAGTATTACAAAAAAAATGCTAGAAGATTTTAGTTAAAGCATTGTAAACAAAAAGGTTGGTTTTTGGGGAAATTGAAGATTCTTGTGTTAAAAAATGGGCTTGTTATTTGTTGAGCAATTAAGTTGTAAAATAACGTATTAAATTTATTGCCCCATTCTTTTTCTTCTGCCGTATTCTTGTAAAATTCGTTTGTTAAAATCGCGTTCAGCTTTTTGTAGTTTTACGATTTGTTGTGCTGAAATAATTTTAGATAGTTCTTTCACCATTTTTATTTTAGTTTCATAAATCTCTTTTTCAAAAACTAAAGATTGGTTAATAATTTCTTGTGCATCGGTTTCTGAAATGTTTTCTACGCCACCTGCTGCTTTAATTTCACGCATTTTACCACCTTCAATTTTAAATTTTAGCTGTTGAAGTTGGTTCGAATATTGGTTATAAACAGGCCAAAATTTTTCAGCTTCTTTTGGTTTTAAAACAATAGCATCTGTAATAAATGCAGTTTTTAAAAGCGTAATTTTTTGTCTATTCATTTTCTGACTAACTACAGAACTTGAAGTAATTATTAGGAGGAATGTTATAAATAGTAATTTTTTCATTTTAATAATGTTTAATTTTCTATAATCAATGTTTCCAAATCATTTTCGTTTAAATAATTTAAAACATCACTATCCGATAATGTAGATATATAATTAGTGTATTCTAAAGTTACTTCTGGAAAAATACTTGCTAAACTTTCAGCATCATAATTAATATTTCCATTTTCAATAAATTCTTCAATTTCTGAAGTTGCTAAAGTTTCAAAAGTGATATTGTTTGAAGTGCTGTTTAACATAAAAATAATTAGAAAAGAAGCAGCAATTGTAATTGGAACCGCATATTTTGAAATATTTTTAAGTGTTCTTACTTTTGAAGTCTCTTCTTTAATTTTATTAAAAACGTTATCTTCCAACGTTTCAAAATAACCTTTGGGAATTGAATTTGTAACTTCTTTTTGAAGAGTTTGCGCTTTAAGTTTTGCAACAACAAGGTCTTCAACCGTTTCAAAATAAGAATCAGGTGTTTTATAAACTGTTTTATCGATGTTTATTTTTAAAGCATTAATTTCTGCAAATACACCATCTTCAACAGTATTAAAATACGCATCAGGTACATTAAAACCATGGTTTTTATATGCTATTTTGCTTTGTGTAGGTGCCATTTTATGTACTCTCTTTTTGTTCATTATTAATAATTAGACTAAGCTAACTCTTTAAGGTTTAATGGTTTTTTAAGAATTCTTCAATTTTTTTAACTGCATGAAAATAGGAGGCCTTTAACGCACCAACTGATGTGTCTAAAATTTCGGACATATCTTTGTATTTCATTTCATCAAAATATTTCATGTTAAATACCAACTGCTGTTTGTGCGGTAATGTAATAATGGCTTTTTGAAGTAAGAGCTGAATTTCATCGCCTGTAAAATCGATATCATTATTTAAATTTTGTACAGTGTTTAATTGTAATTCGCTTAAATCTACTTGTTGTTTTGCAGCTTTTTTATTGATAAATGTAATGGCTTCATTGGTTGCAATGCGATACATCCAAGAATATAATTTACTTTCTTCTTTAAAAGAATGAATGTTTTTAAAAACTTTAATGAAAGTGTTTTGAAGTACATCATCAGCATCATCGTGTATAAAAACAATTTTACGAATATGCCAATATAAACGTTCTTTATATAAAGACATTAATTGTCGAAAAGCTTGTTCTTGAGTTTTTTTATTTTTTAGTTGTGCAACTAATAATGTTTCATTATCCACTTATGAATATTTCTTAATTAGACACTTAAAATTAAGAAAGGTTTAATAGATGACCAAAAATATTATTTTTTTAAAAATCTTCTTCTTGAATAACCGAATAAGCGTTCGCTTTTAATTGTTTCAGCAATTCCTTTTGGAAGCATTTCTTCCCAACCATGAACTCCATTGGCAATCATATCTAATACTTTTTTAGAGAAAACTTCTAATATTTCAGGATCAAAATCTATGATATCAACAACTTTTCCATTGTATTTAAAGAATTTGTACAATTCTTTCATACGTGGGTGCACTTTAAGATTCTCACTAGTTTTAATTTCTCCAGTACGTTGATCTTTAAGTGGGTACAAGTAAACTTTTAAATCTTTAAAGAATAGTTTTCCAAAAGCTTCTAAAATACCACCGCTTAAATTACGGTAATATTTTTCATCAAATATTTGAACAAAACTGTACACACCCATTGCCAAAGCAATTCTTTCTTTTGTAAATTCAGAAAAATATTCAACTAATTTATAATATTCCTGAAAATCTGTAATCATTACATTTTGACCTAATGAACAAAGTAATTCAGCTCTGTCTAAGAAATCTCTTTCATCAATTTCACCTTCAGAACTTAAATTTGTGAGGGTAATTTCAAAAATAATTTTGGCATTTTCCTCTTTAACCTTGCTTTCATTGTAAAACATTTGTTCGGCAAGTTTATACATGTCCATATTTACTTTGGTAACAGGTCTAAAACTACCTCTTAACGCTAAAATATTTGCTCTGTACAACTGTTGTGCGGGTAATAAGTTATTACCATCTGGTCCAAACATCACGGCATTAGTCATACCATTTCTTACTAAAAGTAAGCTCATTAATCTATTATCTACATACGAAAAACGAGGTCCAGAAAAATTAATCATATCAATTTCTAGTTGCACTTTATGTAAATTGTCGTAGAGAGATTTTAATAATTCTTTAGGTTTGTCATTTAAATAAAAAGCCCCATAAATTAAATTAACACCTAAAATACCAAGGGTTTCTTGTTGTAACTTAGCATCTGTTTCTTTAAATCTAACGTGTAATATAATTTCGCTATAATCTTCTAATGGATCTAACTGAAACTTAATACCAACCCAACCATGGCCTTTAAATTTTTTAACAAAATCAATAGTAGTTACAGTATTAGCATACGTAAAAAAAATGTTATCGGGATGTGTTTTCCTGCTTAACCGTTCTTCAATTACTTCAATTTCATAGGTTAGCATTTTTTTTAGACGATTTTCTGTAACATAGCGTCCATCTTCTTCAATTCCATAAATGGCATCAGAAAAATCTTTATCATAAGCACTCATAGCTTTTGCTATTGTACCTGAAGCACCACCTGCTCTAAAAAAATGACGAACAGTTTCTTGTCCAGCTCCAATTTCTGCAAAGGTTCCATAAGTACGTTTATTTAAATTAACTTTTAAAGCTTTTGCCTTGCTGGACTTTACCTCGTTAATTTCTATATCACCTTTTAAAATTAAAGCCATTATCTTTTTTCTTTTTTGCAAAAGTATGAAATAAATTTGGCTCAAAAAAAATAGGGTAACAGTTTAATTGTTACCCTATTTTAATATATTGAAATTATACTTACATATTTTTAAGTTCAGCAACAAGTTTAGTTAATGCAACTTTTGCATCACCAAAAAGCATTGAAGTTTTTTGATTGTAGAATAATTCGTTTTCTATACCTGCATAACCAGGTTTCATACTACGTTTATTAATAATAATATTCTTTGCGTTTTCTACATCTAAAATTGGCATTCCATAAATTGGACTAGAAGGATCGTTATGCGCTGCAGGATTTACTACATCATTTGCACCAACAACAAAAACTACATCAGTACTTTTAAATTCAGGATTTATATCTTCCATTTCAACTAACTTGTCATAATCAACATTAGTTTCCGCTAATAGAACATTCATATGACCCGGCATACGACCAGCAACTGGATGAATGGCATATTTTACATCTATACCTTTGCTTATAAGTAATTGTTCTAATTCGTGAATAATATGTTGTGCTTGTGCAACTGCTAAACCATAACCAGGAACAATAATTACTTTGTTAGAGTAGTTCATTAAAATGGCAACATCACTTG
>NZ_JBFLKT010000075.1:0-5850 GCF_040883305.1 Lutibacter sp. | reverse complement strand
TTGCAGAAATTATTTATTTTGTAGTAACAAGACCAGCACATGTAAATATTGAAGATTTAATTGTGTATCCAACAGCACAAGCAAGCGCTACAATTTTAAATAAAGAATAATAATGAAATGATTAACAAACGGTTATTAATAAAAAATTTATTGGCTCATAATGATGAAAATAGCTTTTATGATAAAAAGCAAAAAATTTCGTTAGATTCTAAAGAAGGAAAAGCCAAGTTTTTAAAACACGTTTGTGCATTGTCTAATTCTAACCCAGAGAACAATTCTTATATTGTAATTGGAGTTGAAGATCAATTAAATAAAATAGAAGGTGTCGACTTTTTTGATGATAGTAAAATTCAAAACTTAATAAATTCCTATTTCGAAAATCCTCCAAAAATTGAATACGAAAATATTCCTTTTCCAAGTCTGCCGCGCTATAAAGTTATTGGTTTGGTCACTATTCACCCAATTAATAAAGTAACCTATTTAAAAAAACAGATATGGAAATATGTAAGAGGACGCATTTTTTATAGAAGAGGTAGTAATTCTATGTCTACTCTGGGAAAGTTTGAGTTAAAAAGCACCAATAAAGAAGTTGTTGAGTCTATTGAAAAAAATGCAAGTAATAATATTGAATTGACATTAGACGGCGTTTTCGATTTTTTTGAGCGGCATAAAAATGCTTATAATCCAACCTATAAAGTTTTTAATGAACAGTTTGTGCTCTGTTGGGCTGGAGAAAAAAAGGTTGTTGGCGACAAAGTTTTTTACTCAAGAGTTGATATTGAATTGATAAATGAACAAGTTCGTTTATTTTATTCGGTTTTAGATGAAGTTAAAATAGAATATAATAAACATTCTTTTATTATTACTGAATATGTTTTTTTAAGAATTAAAGATGAATTTGATTTTTTTCCACTAGAAAAAACAGTCATTAATTTTAAAGAAAATGGGAAACACGATATTGTATCGGAATTACTATTTAAACCACCGCGTTTTAACAAGAAAGAATTACATCATATATTTAATAATTGCAATACTATTTTAAGTAATTTAAAAAAGAAACTTCCTTTAAGCGCTCAACAACAAAATGATTTGGCAGAATTACCAACCAATTACATGATTTGCGCTTTAAACGAAATTCCAAAAGCGTATTCGAGATTAAAGGAATCTAAGATCTTTTTAAAAAATTTAGAAGATAAAACCAGTTATATTAAATACAAAGAAGCCATAAGAGTATTAAGAAAAGTGAATTTTTCAACAAATTAAATAATACTCTTATAGACTTTTTTTATTAGTGCCATAGATTTAAACTTACTTTTTGTTTTTATGTTTTACAACCTCTGCATCAATATAAAAAATAATTTCTTCAGCTACATTTTTAATTAAATCTCCAACGCGTTCAAACTTTTTAATTACACCAAATATTAATAATGTTTGATTAATCATTGAAGGATCTTTTTTAATCTCTTTTTCTATAATAGCAAAGGAATTAGAATTTATTTTGTCTAAAATCTTATCTTTTTTAAATACTTTTCGAGCAGATTTAACATCCTTTTCTTGGTAAGCTACTGTTATATTTTCGAACATAGACATAATAGTATTGTACATTTTTTCAAATTCTAACGATTTTAGTAAATGCGGTGCTATTTTTTTATCTTGATCAACTATATATCTGGAAATTCCATAGGCGTGGTCTGCAATTCGTTCTAAATCGAAATTAATTTTTAAAACTGCCATAATAAAACGTAAATCTATAGCAACAGGGTTGTAAAGAGCCAAAAACTTTTCACAGTCGTTTTCAATTTTTAAATCCAATGCGTTTACACGAGTTTCTGTGTTAATAACCTCTTCGGCTAAATCGCTATCATGTGTAATAAACGCTTCAGTTGCTTTTTCTATTTGAGAAATGCATAATGAAAGCATTTTAAGTCCAGATTCGTTTAATAACTCTCTTTGGTGTTCTGCATTTGATACCATAATACTAAATTTTTAACCAAATCTACCAGTAATGTAGTTTTCGGTTTGTTGTTTTTCAGGGTTTGTAAAAATTGTTTTTGTTTTGTCGAATTCTATCAACTCACCTATATAGAAAAAAGCTGTATAATCACTAATTCGACCAGCTTGTTGCATGTTATGCGTTACTATAATAATAGTGTATTTATCTTTTAGTTCAAAAATTAAATCTTCAATTTTTGCTGTTGAAATTGGATCTAAAGCAGAAGTTGGTTCGTCCATTAAAATAATAGAGGGTTCTACGGCTAAAGTTCTAGCAATGCATAAACGTTGTTGTTGACCACCAGAAAGTGCCAACGCAGATTTTTTCAGATTGTCTTTTACTTCTTCCCAAAGATCAGCTTGTTTCAACGCTTTTTCAACACGTTCATTAATAAACTTTTTATCTTTTATTCCTTGTATTTTTAGTCCGTAAGCAACATTTTCAAAAATTGATTTTGGAAAAGGGTTTGGTTTTTGAAATACCATACCAACTTGTTTTCTCAATTCTTCAACATTCACTTTATTTTTATAAATGTTTTTACCATTTAGTTTAATTTTTCCTTCCATTTTAAAACCATCCACATAATCGTTCATTCTATTAAACAAACGAAGAAATGTAGATTTTCCGCAACCAGAAGGGCCAATAAAGGCTGTTACAGTATTTGGTTTAATACTCATATCAATACCTTTGATTGCCATAAAATCATCGTACCAAACTTTTACGTCTTTAATTTCAATTTTAGCAACTTCCTCTGACGCAATTGCTATAGCTTTATTTGTATCGATACTCTTTTTATCTTTTACTTTTGTCATTGTTATTTCCATTTCTTTTGCCATTTATTTCTAAAATAAACAGCAATACCATTCATTATGAAGGTAATTAATAATAAAATAATAATTGCGGCTGCAGCATTTTCAATAAATCCATGTTGTGGTCTGGAGATCCAGTTGAATATTTGAATTGGTAATACTGAAAATTCTTCCATTGGATTTGATGGAGCAAATGGTACATATGCCAAAGCACCAACAACAATTAAGGGAGCCGTTTCACCAACTGCTCTAGATAGTGCTAAAATAACACCAGTTAATATTCCTCCTCCAGATGCTGGAATTACTTGATTCCATATTGTTTGCCATTTTGAAGCTCCCAAAGCATAAGAAGCATCTCTAATAGATTTTGGAACTGCTTTTACGGCTTCTCTTGTTGCAACAATTATTATTGGAAGTATTAATAAAGACAAGGTTAATGCCCCAGCTAACACACTTGCTCCCAAACCCATTATTCTAACAAACACTTCTAAACCTAATAAACCATAAATAATTGATGGCACACCTGCTAAATTAGAAATATTGATTTCTAGTAATGCCGAAAGTTTATTTTTTTTACCGTATTCTTCCAGATAAACACCAGCTGCAACTCCAATGGGAAATGCAATTATTGTAGTTAAAACTAGAATCCAGATACTACCCATTAAAGCTGTGTAAATACCAGATTTTTCGGCTTTCCTAGAAGGTAAATCGGTTATAAAAGCCCAATCGATTCTAAGAATTCCATCTATAAGTATATCACCAATAAATATAGTTAATAAAACTAATCCAAAAAGTGTACAAGCAATCCCCCAAAATTTGAACAACTGATCTTTGAATCTATTTTTTTGAATACTATTCATATTTTTCTTGGTATTTTTTTCTAATTCTATAACTTAGTGAATTCAGTAAAAAAGTAAATACAAACAATGTAATTCCAGCAGCAAAAATGGTTTTGTATTCAATAGAACCATGCTGAACATCACCTAAACTTACCTGTACAATATATGCTGTAATAGTTTCTACAGGAACTGTTGGGTCTAAAGTTAAACGCGGTTGTTGACCAGCGGCTATAGCAACAATCATAGTTTCTCCAATAGCTCTTGAAATGGCTAAAATTATAGAAACAATAATACCAGAAGAAGCTGCAGGAACGACTACCTTAAAAGCAGTTTGCAATTTTGTTGCTCCCATTCCATAAGAAGCTTCTCTTAAATCTTTAGGTACGGCATACAAAGCATCTTCACTTATTGATGAAACAAATGGAATGATCATAATACCCATAACAATTCCTGCAGAAAGTGAATTAAATCCGGATAAACCAGGTATAAATTGCTGTAAAAAAGGAGTTACTACAATTAATGCAAAAAATCCGTAAACAACAGTTGGCACAGCTGCTAATAATTCTAATAGCGGTTTTACTGTTTTTCTGAAGTTTGTAGGTGCGTACTCACTTAAATAAATACTAATTGAAAGTCCCACTGGAAGTGCAACAGATATTGCTATAAATGATGTTAATAGTGTACCAGACAACAAAGGTAAAATACCATAATGCTTATCTGTAAATAATGGTGTCCATTGTGTATCTGTAAAAAAATCTAGTATTGAAACTTCACTAAAAAATTGAAAAGCTTCCACAGCTAATACAGAAATAATTCCGAATGTTACAGCAATTGTAATTAAAGCACTGGATAAAAGTGATTTTTCAATTAAAAGTTCTTTTATTTTTTGCATCAATTAATTTTTAAACAAGTAAGAATCAGACATCCCGAAGGACATCTGATTTACTAAAAAAATAATTATTTTACTATTTGTTGCTTTCAACAAAAGCTTTGAAATTTTCTTTTTGTTTTGTATACAATTCAGAAGGTAAAGGAATGTAGCCCACATCTTCAGATAATTCCGTTGCATTATCTATATAGAAATTAACAAACTCTACAACCTCTGGAGATTTAATGGAAGTGCTATTTACGTAAATAAATAAGGGTCTAGATAAAGGTCTGTAAGTTCCATTACTAACAGTTTCTAGAGTTGGTTTTACAACCTCTTCTCCGTTATTAACTCCAATTAATGTTAGTTTATCTTTATTTTCAGCATAGTAAGCTAAACCAAAGAAACCTAATGCATATTTATCTCCTACAATTCCTTGAACTAAAACATGATCATCTTCACTTGCTGTAAAATCACCTCTACTAGATCCGCTTTTACCTACAATTGCTTCTGTAAAATAATCGTACGTTCCAGAGGCTACTCCAGGACCAAATAAATGAATTTCCTCGTTTGGCCATTCTGGTCTAATCTGATTCCATTTCATAATTACACCTTGCGCAGCTGGTTCCCAAATTTTCTTTAATTCTTCAACCGTAAAGCTATCTACCCAATCGTTCTCTGGGTTTACTAAAACAGCCAAACCATCATAAGCCACTTCTAATTCTAAATAACTGATGTTATTCTCTTCGCAAGCAGCTATTTCTTTATCTTTTATTGGACGCGATGCATTTGAAATGTTTGTTTCTCCTCTTGAGAATTTTTTAAAACCGCCACCAGTACCAGATACACCAATTGTTACTTTTACTTTTGGTTGCACCGCTCTAAATTCTTCAGCGACTGCTTCTGTAACTGGAAATACTGTACTTGACCCATCGACTTTAATAGTTCCTTCTAAAAAAGTTGTTTCAGAAGTTTCTTTTTTTTCTTTTTTTTCTCCACAAGAAATTGCTACAATTGCTAAAGAGATTATAAATACTAATTTTTTCATTTTTATTGTGTTTATTTATTTTGCAAAGAACTAATTCAGTTGTTAAGTTTATGTTAACTGAAAATTAATTATTTAAAATTAATTAATTATAATTTAAATTCAGCATTTAAAAACACTAAAGATTTGGTATCTAGAGAGGTATTGTCAAAACTAAACCCTTGATAATTTAAAGAAAAGCTTAATCCTTTAACTGGTACATATTGAATACCTCCAATAATTTGATTTCCGTCTTTAGACATATTCCACGCTTCAGATTCACCAGATAATGTATTTGAGCTTAATTGATCAAAACG
>NZ_JBFLKT010000074.1:0-2905 GCF_040883305.1 Lutibacter sp. | reverse complement strand
TCCTTTTTTCCGTCTGGACCTCTATCGACTGTACTTTCAATATAATAACCAAGATGTTCAAGGAAATCACGACAGAATAATTCCCATTCTTCTCCATTTTGGTCTATTTCTTTGAAGTCAATCATAGGCTTTTCTTAAATTACTGGCAACTAGTTATATGTTTATATTATATGGTGTTATCCCCTTAAATTTTACGGGATAAAAAACACTAATGATGTTTATTTAATGACGCAATTTTTAATCTTCTTAAAAAAAACAGCAAAAACCAATAGAATATTAGTTTAATAATTAATTAATATATGTTTTGATTTTTAGCAATTATTTTTGGATCAACCCAAATTTAAACAAATTACTTCAGTCCTGAAATAGGGTAAGCTAATTTGGTTTTATTCTAGATAACCATTTGTTTATAGCAAAATAGTGAAGAACTCCAACGTAGTTCTTTTTTAATTTATAAAATATTAGCTGCGGGATTGATATAATTTGGATCTCTTAAATAAATAAGAGAGTTTGTTGTCATATCAAAATAGGGAAGGAAACCATCATATCTTCTTTCCATATTTTGAATTAAAAAATATCTTTTATATTTGAAGTTTTTAAGTTCTTGAATATCTTTTTTTGTTGCAAGTTTATTTTCTTCTGGTTGAAATGCTTTTACTATTCCTTTTAGTCCATCTGCTAGTAATGCACCAGTTGCGGCATTTCCAACACCAGCAAGACTCATTTCTTCTACTTTAATTTTTGATGGTTTTGATATTGTTTCAGTTGCAACTGATTTATCACTTGGCACTATATTTTTATGATAGTTGTATTTTTTTCTGCATTTTGATGAACAAAATTTCTGAATACCTCTTTTAGTTGGTTCATATTCCTTTTCACACAAATGACATATATAATTTCCTGTTTCCATAGTTTTTATTTTAACGTCTAATTAGACGCTAATTAGACGTGTAAATTCAATTTTTAGCTATTTTTTAATAAATATTCGTTTGCTTTTCTTTCTAAATCATCTTTAGTAGTTCCTTTTCCTTTTTCCATCCACTCAATAATTTCTGATTTTTTGAATTGCAGTTTTGCTCCATTTTTATAGAAAGGTATCTTTCTTTTATGTTTTAAATCGTAAATAGTTGCAGCAGCATAATTTGTCAATTCAGCTACTTCTTTAACATTTAGAAATAAATCTTCAGCACTATTATTGCTATTAACATTTAATTTTTTACCTTTTGAAGGAGGATATATTTTCTTATGTAATTTTTTAAAAAGAGGTAAACTTTCCAAATTTGTGTGGTAATCTTCCAGTTCAAATTTTGTAAAGCTATTTAGTTGAAACATTAAATTATAAAGAGCATAATTATTATTGAAAATTCTAGACGCTTCTTTTATGGCATCCAGTTCAGCTATTTTAGATATTATTTCAATTAAATTATATGTAGAATTATTTTCAAACCCAGCAATAAAAGGTTTAATATTATATTCTATTATATTGTTAATTTGATCGTCTTCATATATTGAATGTCTGTTGTTAAATAAAACCATTACTTCAAGATATGGATCATCCATAAAGTAATTAAGTTTTGAAGTTAATAACTCATTAGAAATAGTTAATAAGGAATTACTAGTATAATTGAAAGTTTGGTTTAGTTGTTTTGCTATAACCATCTGGTCTTTAAAAAACACTTCTCTTTCTTGGAAGATTTTATCGTATGTTTTGGTATAATTAATCTGATAATCCATTTAGATCTAAATTTATTCTATTTGCGGCTTCAATTTTAGTTTTGTCTATAACTTTTGCATAAATCTGAGTTGTAGCTACATTTTTATGGCCTAATAATTTGGAAACAGTATAAATGTCCGTACTATTGGCTAATTGCAACGTTGCATAGCTATGTCTAAAATTGTGAAAACTTATTTTTTTTTGTATTCCGGCATCTTGCACCCATTTTTTAACGGTTTTTGCTACTTCATAATATTTTAATGAAGTAAATATTTTTCCACTGGTTGTCAATTCTTTTTTTAAAATATTTATGGCACTATCGGAAATTGGTTGATTTTGAATATTTCCTGTCTTTTGTTCTTTTAGTTGAATATAGTGCCCCTGATGTTTGTCTACAAAAATCATTTCCCAAGTCAAATTATAAATTTCTATAAATCTCAACCCTGTCAATGCTGAAAATAATGCAGCTCTTTTTATTTGTGGCTTTTTTATATCAGTATTCCATAATTTTTCCAACTCTTCCTCAGATAAATACTCTCTAAATGTTTGTTCTTGTTTTATGTAATCAGCATGTTGAGCAAGGTCAATTGAAATAATTTGTTCTTTATAAGCTCTCTTTAAAATATTTATGAAATGTTTGTAATAGGATGCAGCGGTATTTTGAGCTAATTTTCTTTTTGAAGATTTTATAGTATTTGTAGTTAGTAAAAATTCACGATATTTTTTAACCATTTCTATGGAAAGGTTTCTAGAGCTCATAGTTTTTCCAACAAATTTTTTAAAATATTGAAAGGAGGCGTTCCAGTTTAAATAATTATTTGTGCCTTTGTTAAAATACTCCAACACAATTTTTTCGTAGTACTCAACAAAATTAATATTGATGTCCACATTTTCTTTAAACCCAAATTCTCTATTTCTAATTTGAACCAGTCTTTTTGCTCTAATTAATTGTGCAAACTCTATGGTAGTTTTGTTATGTTCTTTTTCTATTAGGGATGTTGGTTTGTCAAAAACGGATAATTTTAAAAATTCTCTTCTGGTTTCTTTTCCAGTTTTAGGACTAATAATAGGAGGGAAGTAGTCTAGATAAAGACTAGATTTACTATTTGCAATTTTCTTTTGGCGCAAGGTTACATTAGCCATTATTTTTTAGGGGTTTTTACAGGTTTACCAAATATTTTCTCTACATCT
>NZ_JBFLKT010000445.1:0-5072 GCF_040883305.1 Lutibacter sp. | reverse complement strand
GCTATTAAATCTGTTTCCAGTTGAGGCGTTGTATTATTTACAATATTTTTTTCTGAAACATTTTTACAAGAAATCAATGCAAAAATTAATAGAAAAAGGATTTGTGATGTTTTCATAAGTTTTGTGAAATTTAGAAGTTTTAAAATTACAAAACTTTAGTATATAAATGGAAATATTTTTTGTTAGTCCTTTTTTTTATAAAAAATTGCCTAAAACATCACTTCTTATTTTTAAAAAAGAACTTTTTTAAAGTGGATTGTATAACACAATGGATTGAGATAAATTTTCATTATTAAAAAAACCATTTAGTAAATGGTAAATTATATTTATCTTGCAACCTTTACATCTATTAATAAATTAATATTCTAAAAATAACTATGTTAGAACTAGCCGGAATAATTATTTTAGGAATTTTAGCGCAATGGGTTGCTTGGAGATTTAAAATACCTGCAATTTTACCTTTAATTTTAATTGGATTGTTGGTAGGCCCAATTGCTGCCGAATTTTTATCTGAAGATGGTTCTAAATGGATTGAACCAGTTTGGAATGGTAAAAAAGGATTGTTTCCTGGAGACGGATTGTACTATTTTGTTTCTTTAGCAATTAGTATTATTCTGTTTGAAGGAGGTTTAACACTAAAACGAAGTGAAATTAAATCTGTTGGTCCTGTAATAACCAAACTAATTACCTTAGGTTCCGCAATTACATTTTTTGGTGCTGGTATTACTACACATTACGTTTTTAATTTAAGTTGGGAATTATCGTTTTTATTTGCTGCATTAATTATTGTAACTGGACCAACCGTTATAACACCTATATTAAGAAACATTCCCTTAAAAAAGAATGTCTCAGCAGTTTTAAAATGGGAAGGAATATTAATTGATCCAATTGGAGCTTTGGTTGCGGTATTGGTTTTTGAATTTATTAGTGTTGGTGGAGGAAGTGGTTTTACAAGAACTGCTTTAATAGAATTTGGAAAAATTCTGTTATTTGGAACTACCTTTGGTTTTACCTTTGCTCACGCCTTGGCTTTTGCTATCAATAAAAATATGATTCCACATTATTTATTAAACGTAGTTTCATTATCCACCGTATTATTGGTTTTTGTTGAATCTGAAGTTTTTGCACATGAATCAGGCTTATTAGCAGTAGTTGTTATGGGAATGGTTTTAGGAAATAACAAACTAGAGAATATAAAAGAACTCTTATATTTTAAAGAATCTTTAAGCGTCCTGCTTATATCAATCCTATTTATTTTATTGTCAGCCAATATAAATATTGAAGATATGATGTTGTTGTATAATTGGGAAACTGCAATATTGTTTGGTATCGTTATTTTAGTTATTAGACCACTGGCGGTATTTTTAAGTACCACAGGCTCAAAACTAAAAACCAACGAAAAAATATTTATAAGTTGGGTAGGTCCACGTGGAATTGTTGCTGCAGGTATTGCTTCTTTATTTGGAAGTAAGTTGTTAAAAGCTGGGGTAGAAGGAGCTGAATATATTACTCCTTTGGTATTTATGATTGTGCTTGGAACAGTACTTTTAAATGCAACTACAGCGCGATTATTTGCGAAACTGGTAGGTGTATTTCTAAAAACCTCCAATGGAATTATAATAATTGGAGCATCAAATTTTGCACGATTAATTGCAACATATCTTAAAAAGAATAATAGAAGAGTAGTATTAATAGATAACAATCCCGATAATATAAATAAAGCTAAAAGTCTGGGACTCGAAGCTATTGATGGTAATATTTATTCTGATGAATTACTGGAGGATGTGGAATTAAATGATATTGGTTATTTATTAGCCTTAACTGGTGGAGCAGCAATAAATGAATATGCAATAGATAAGTTTTCTTCAATTTTTGGAGAAAATGGAGCATTTAGAATTATCTCAACAGACGAAATGCAATCTGGGGATTTAAAACCAAAAGACTATTTATTTACGCATAAAGATGATTTTTTAAATCTTAGTGAAATAGTCCGAGATTTTCCATTAGTAAATGAAGTAGCTATTAATTCCAATGAACATTATAAAAGTTTGCTAAAAGAAATAAATGATGAACCACATGCAATTCCATTGTTTATTAAAGATAATAATGATGAGATTCATATTATTTCTTCCTTGTCAAAAGATTTCTTAATAGAAAAAGGAACAACTTTAATGTATATCGGTAAAACAATTATTTAACTTTTTAGAATAGTAGTTGTATTGCAATGGATTTATTTACTTCCAATCCGCTCCAAAACATACTTCCTTTTGATGGAGAAGTTCTAAATTATGGTTTAATTTTAAATAATGATGAATGCCAATATTATTTTAAGAAATTCTTAGATTCTGATTTTTGGAAACACGATGAACTAATACTTTTTGGCAAACAAATTACAACCAAACGAAAAGTAGCATGGTTTGGTGATGAAAATATCGAGTATTCTTATTCGAACACAAAAAAAATTGGGTTGACTTGGACACCTGAAATTTTAAAACTAAAAAAAAAATTAGAGTTGAAAACAGGCGAAAAATTTAATTCTTGCTTGTTAAATTTGTATCATAATGGAAATGAAGGAATGGCGTGGCATTCAGATAATGAAAAAGAATTAGGTGTAAATCCAGTTATTGCTTCGCTTAGTTTTGGAGCAACTCGAAAGTTTTCATTTAAACATAAAGAAACTAAACAAAAAGTTGATGTTTTATTACAATCTGGAAATTTGTTAGTTATGAAAGGCGAAACACAGCATAAATGGATTCATAGTTTACCGAAAACTAAAAAAGTACAAAACCCAAGAATAAACTTAACCTTTAGGAGTATTATTTAAATACTTACGTTTAACAAAAAAATAATATTTTCAAAACATTCTAGTAATAACTATTTTTTTTCTTGCAAATAATTATTTTTAAATTGTTTTTAGTGGATTCTAATAAAAAGAAACGAAAAATAGACCTTGTTGTTATTTCAGATATTCATTTAGGCACGTATGGTTGCCATGCAAAAGAGCTACTATGTTATTTAAAAAGTATTAATCCAAAAAGAGTAATTTTAAATGGAGATATAATTGATATTTGGCAATTTAGTAAACGGTATTGGCCAAAATCTCACATGAAAATTGTTAAATATATTTTTGGGTGGATTTCCGAAGGCAAAGAAATATATTATATAACCGGAAATCATGATGAAATGATGCGGAAATTTGTTGATTTTGAAATAGGTTCATTTTCAATTAAAAATAAAGTAGTATTAGAATTGAATGGTAAAAAAGCGTGGTTTTTTCATGGAGATATTTTTGATGTTACAATGCAACATTCAAAATGGTTAGCAAAACTTGGTGCAATAGGCTATGACATACTAATTTTAATAAACAGAGGAGTTAATTTTATAAGTAAAATTTTTGGAAAAGAGAAAATATCCTTATCCAAAAAAATAAAAGATAGTGTAAAGTCTGCTGTAAAATTTATCAATAATTTTGAAGAAACAGCTACTAATATTGCAATAGATAATAAGTTTGATTTTGTAGTTTGTGGGCATATACATAAACCTGATATAAAAAAAGTAAAAAATGATAAAGGTGCTGTAACATATTTAAATTCTGGTGATTGGGTAGAAAACCTAACATCTTTAGAATATCATAAAAATAAATGGAATATTTATAAATATAGTGATACTCATTACAATAATAATATTGCAAAAGAAAAAGTTATAGAGGTAGATGTTATTGATAAAACAGCAAAGCAAATATTTGGAGAATTGGTAGCAGATTTTTACTTAAACAAATAAAATAAGAGGGTTAAAAGTTAAATTTAAAGTTTAGAATGAAAATATTATACGCTATTCAAGGCACTGGAAATGGACATTTAAGTAGAGCAAAAGAAATTTTACCTGCTTTATTAAAAAGAGCACAGGTTGATATTTTAATTAGCGGAACTCAGTCTGAAATTAAATTGCCTTATAATATAAAATATGTATACAAGGGTATAAGTTTTTATTTTGGAAAAAATGGAGGAATAGACTTTTTAAAAACATTTAAAAAGAACTCAATATTTGAAGTATTTAAGGAAATAAAAAATTGTCCAGTTCAAGAATATGATTTGGTTATTAATGATTTTGAACCAATAACAGCATGGGCAAGTATTTTAAGAGGTGTAAAATGTATTTCTCTAAGTCATCAAGGTACTTTGTACACTAAAAATGTTCCTAAACCATCGCATAGAGATTTAATAGGAAGGTTTATAATAAAAAACTATGCTAAATGTTCAAACATTTACGGATTTCATTTTAAAAAATATAACGAAAAAGTATATACGCCTATCATTAGAGCAGATATTAGATTGTTAAAAAAAACAGAGAAAGATCATTATACTGTTTATTTACCAGCATACTCTGATAAAAAAATAATTGAAGTTTTGTCTAAAATTAAAGGAATAAAATGGAAAGTTTTTTCGAAAAATACTAAAAAATATTATCAAAAAAAGAATGTATATATTAAACCAATAAACAGTAAAAAGTTTGAAAAAAGTTTAGCTTCATGCCAAGGCATTATTTGTGGAGCTGGATTTGAAACTCCTGCCGAAGCAATATTTCTAAAAAAGAAATTATTGGTAATTCCTATGAAAAATCAATACGAACAACACTTTAATGCAGCTGCTCTAGAGGAATTAGGTGTTCCCGTTATAAAATCTTTAAAAACAAAACAAATTCCTAAAATTAAAAATTGGATTGAAAGCAATTATCAACTAAATCTAGAGTTTCCAAATGAAACGCAACAAATAATAGATCATATACTATATGATTATATTTTTGAAGAGGAAATTCTATTTATTTAAATTAAAAGCGTTGCTTTATTGTATATGTGATAAAAAATGTCAAATTTAGTAGTTCTAAATTTAGAGGATTATTAAATACATAAAACTACAAAAATAATGCGTTGGGGAATTATTGGATGCGGAGATGTAACAGAAGTAAAAAGTGGACCTCCTTACTACAAAATTGAAGGTTTTGAATTGGCTGCTGTTATGAGACGTGATAAAGAAAAAGCCGCAGATTATGCGAAAAGACATCATGTTAAAAAG
>NZ_JBFLKT010000073.1:0-6139 GCF_040883305.1 Lutibacter sp. | reverse complement strand
TATAAAGTTTCGATCCTTTTTTAAACATATTTTGTGTATTTTGAAGTTATTAAAATAAAAACTTTAATTGAGTGCCAAAAATTTTTATAGTAAGTTTGCAAGGTTTTATGGAAAACACAAAAATATACATTAAATTATAAAATATCAATGCTTAACGTACATAATTTATCGGTTTCATTTGCCGGTACCGATTTATTTTCGGAAATAACTTTTAAGTTAAATAAAGGAGATAGAGTTGGACTAATTGGAAAAAATGGAGCAGGAAAATCTACCTTATTAAGAGTTATTTCTCAAGATATTGAAAGTTCTGGAGGAACCATGGCTTTTGATAAAGATATTCGTATTGGATTTTTGCGTCAGGATATTGATTTTGAAGAAGGGAGAACTATTTTAGATGAAGCATATCAAGCTTTTGAAGAGATTAAACAAATAGAAGCTAAATTAGAACAAATTAATCTCGAATTAGCAGAAAGAACAGATTATGAAAGCGATTATTACCACGATTTAATGGTTGATGTTAACGAATATACACATCGTTACGAATTGTTAGGAGGTTATAATTATAAAGGAAATACCGAAAAAATACTACAAGGTTTAGGATTTCAAAGAGAAGATTTTGATAAGTTAACCGATACATTTTCTGGAGGTTGGCGTATGCGTATTGAATTGGCTAAATTATTATTACAAAATAATGATATTTTATTATTGGATGAGCCGACTAACCATTTAGATATTGAATCTATTATTTGGTTGGAAAATTTCTTGAAAAATTATACGGGTGCAATTGTACTGGTTTCACACGATAAAATGTTTTTAGATAACGTAACAAACAGAACTATTGAAATTTCTTTAGGTAAAATTTACGATTATAAAAAACCATATTCACAGTTCTTATTATTGCGTGGAGAAATAAAAGAAAAACAATTACAAGCACAGAAAAATCAAGAGAAGGAAATTAAAGCCACACAATTATTAATTGATAAATTTAGAGCCAAAGCTAACAAAGCTACAATGGCGCAATCTTTAATAAAAAAACTGGATAAAGTTGAACGTATAGAAGTTGATAGTGATGACAATGCAGTGATGAATGTTCGCTTTCAAATTTCAAAAGAACCAGGGAAAATAGTTGTTGAAGCTGAAGATTTATCTAAAAACTACGGAAGTAAACATGTTTTAGAAAATGTAGACTTATTAATTGAAAGAAATAGTAAAATTGCATTTGTTGGGCAAAATGGACAGGGAAAATCTACTTTGGCAAAAATTTTAGTTGGTGAAATTGCACACGGCGGACATTTAAAATTAGGGCATAATGTTGAAATTGGATATTTTGCTCAAAATCAATCTGAATATTTAGAACCAGAGAAATCTGTGTTAGAAATAATGCAAGATGCGGCAACCGATACAAATAGAGCTAGAGTAAGAGATATGTTAGGCTCGTTTTTGTTTAGCGGTGAAGCTGTTGATAAAAAAGCTAAAATGCTTTCAGGAGGCGAAAGAAACAGGTTGGCACTTTGTAAATTATTGCTTTCTCCATTCAATGTTTTAATAATGGATGAGCCTACAAATCACCTAGATATTGCTTCAAAAAATGTATTAAAACAGGCACTTCAAAATTTTGATGGAACACTAATTGTAGTTTCGCACGACAGGGATTTTTTACAAGGTTTAACAAAAACGGTTTATGGGTTTAAAGATAAAGTTATTAAAGAGTATTTAGGTGATATTGACTTTTTCTTGGAACAACATCAAATTGAAAACTTAAGAGAAGCAGAAAAAAGAACTGTTATTGAAAAGAAACCGGATACAGCTAAAAAAGAAACCGTTCAATTATCCAGAGAAGCAGAAAAGGAGCTAAAAAAGTTAAAGAATAAACTTAGTAAAATAGAGGTTGAAATAGATGTTCTGGAAAAAGAAATTTTAGAATTAGACGAAGCACTTGCTAAAGATTATGAAGCAACTGTTGCTAAGCCAGATTTTTTTGAGAACTATAAAGCTAAAAAGCATCAAATAGAACTTTTGATGGAAGCTTGGACAGAACTGGAAGAAAAAATTGAAGTGTGTTCTTAGAATCTAAAATAAGCGATATTCAACAAGTCCATTTTTCTGAAATTGCAGATTCAGGTATTTCTTTATTTATAAAACGAGAAGATAAATTACACCCTTTTATTTCTGGGAATAAATACCGTAAATTAAAATACAACCTTGTTGAAGCTAAAAAACAGCAAAAAGAAACATTAATTACTTTTGGAGGTGCATATTCCAATCATATTGCGGCTGCCGCTGCTGCTAGTTCGCAATTCGGTTTTAAAACTATTGGAGTTGTTAGAGGTGAAGAATTAGCTGATAACTTGAAAGAAGTACTTCAACAAAACCCAACTTTAAAGTTTGCTTCAAAACATAAGATGCAATTTCATTTTGTTTCTAGAAGTGCATACAGAGAAAAAACTTCCCAAGAATTTATAGATAATTTAAAAGAACAATTTGGTGATTTTTATTTAGTTCCAGAAGGAGGAACAAACACCTTTGCCGTTAAGGGATGTGAAGAAATTTTAACGGATAAAGATGCTGTTTATGATGTAATTTGTTCATCCGTTGGAACAGGTGGAACAATTTCAGGCATTATAAATTCAACAAAAAAACATCAAAAAACTATTGGTTTCCCTGCTTTAAAAGGTGATTTTCTTCAAAATGAAATTAAGAAATATGTACGAACTAACAAAAATTGGAGTTTAAATACTGATTATCATTTTGGAGGATATGCAAAAGTTTCGGAAAGGTTAATTCATTTTATTAATAAATTTAAGCTAGAAACAGGGATTCCATTAGATCCGGTTTACACAGGTAAAATGCTATTTGGTATTATAGATTTAATAAAAAAAGGTTATTTTGAAAAAGGAAATAGCATTTTAGCAATTCATACTGGAGGTTTACAAGGAATTGAGGGAATGAATGTATATTTGAAAAAGAAAAATTTAGTAGAAATAATATAATTATGAAATTAAAATATTTTTTAATTGGAGTTCTAACACTTAGCTTGGTTGTAAGTTGTAAATCTAAAAAGAAGCTTGCGAAGAAAGCCGAAACTTCACGTAAGGAGATGATTATAAAATCTACAGACGATTTTGATTCTAAGGAGGTTACTGTAGTGTCGAACACAAATTCAACTATCAGAAATTCAACGTTGGATTATATTGAGCAGTTTAAAGATGCGGCTATGAGAGACATGCGCAACTATAATATTCCTGCAAGTATTAAGTTAGCGCAAGGTATTTTAGAATCATCAAGTGGTAATAGTCAATTAACAAAAAGATCGAACAATCACTTTGGCATTAAATGTCATAAAGGTTGGCAAGGAGACAGAACCTATCACGACGACGACGAAAAAGGAGAATGTTTTAGAGTGTATAAAGATCCGGCAAATTCTTATAAAGATCATTCGTTATTTTTAACAAGTAGATCGAGGTATTCTAGTTTATTCAACATAAAACAAGGCGATTATGTTAAATGGGCAAAAGGCTTGAGTAAAGCGGGATATGCTACAGATAGACGTTATCCAGCAAAATTAATTGCAATTATTGAAAAGTACGATTTACATAAATACGATACTGAAGTTTTAGGGAAGTCTTTTGAATATCCAAAAAATAATGATTTAAAAAATCATATAGTAGCTAAAGGAGATACGTTGTATTCACTTTCAAGAAAATATGGTTTAACTGTTGATGATCTTAAAAAAATTAATAGTTTGGATTCAAATACGATTAGTGTTGGACAAACATTGAGAGTGTCTAAATAAAAAAAGCGCTGCACATTGCAACGCTTTTAACATCAATCAAATATGAAAACTAACCTCTATTATTTAACTGTTTTCGAGAGCCTTTGTTGCTTCTATTTCCTTTAGTGTTTCCTTTTTTCTTATTAGCATTTCTCATAACTTTTTGATTCATAGTTTCCCATTTTTCAAATTGGTTTTCAGAAAGAATTTTTTTCATTTCAGCTTTATGAGCTTGTTGTTTTGTTAAACGCATATTTTCACGCTCAAAACGTTCATCATTCGTTAGACCTATGCCATCTTGTTTGTTCTTTTGAAAAGCAGCCCTGGTTTGTTCGCGCTCTTTAGCATTTTTTAGCATCAACTTTTCAACTTCTTTTTGTTGTTTTTCATTTAAATCTAATCGCAAGGCTAATTTTTTAGATTGTATTGTTGCTCTTTGTTCTGGAGTATATTGCGCTTTTTGTTGTCTTTGTCCTTGTCTTTGTGCTGAAATAGTCAAAGAAAATAACATAATTACTAAAGTTAATCCTACTAATTTTTTCATAATATTAAATATTTTAATGTGTTTTTATACCTCTTTGACTGTACTGAAATTAAAAGGTTTAAAAGCTTAACACTCATTAACATTCGTTAACACATTTGATTTTAAATTAAGATCTAAAGAATCTTATTCAGAATAATTATAAATAGTGTATTTTTGCAAAATATGATGCATAAACTTTCAGATTGGTTACCTACAACAAATAAAGAGGTAAAACTTAGAGGTTGGGAAGAATTAGATGTAATTCTTTTTAGCGGAGATGCTTATGTAGATCATCCTGCATTTGGACATGCTGTTGTTGGTAGAATTTTAGAAAGTTACGGTTTACGTGTTGCAATAGTTCCACAACCTAGTGTAAACGATAATTTACAAGATTTTACAAAGCTTGGAACTCCAAAACTATTTTTTGCTGTTACAGGCGGTTGTATGGACCCAATGGTTAGTAATTACACTGCTAGCAAAAGAAGACGTGATAAAGATGCCTATACTCCCAACGGAGATAAAGGTTTTAGACCAGATTATGCAACTACAGTTTATAGTAATATATTAAAAGAAAAATTCCCTGATGTTCCTGTTTTAATTGGTGGTATTGAAGCTTCTTTACGAAGAGTTACGCATTACGATTATTGGAGTGATACACTAAAACCTACAATTTTAGAGGAATCTAAAGCAGATTTATTAGTGTACGGAATGGGAGAACAACCATTGCGAGAAATTGTAAATTTATTACAAAAAGGGGTTCCGTTTTCAGGTTTAACAACTATAAAACAGACTGCTTTTTTGTTAAATAAAAATGAAGAAGTTCCGAAAAATAAAAATTGGGAAGATGTTTCTATTCATTCACATGAAGTTTGTTTGAAGGATAAAAAGTTATTTGCTTCAAATTTCAAAATAATTGAACAAGAGTCTAATAAATTGTTTGCAAATAGAATTTTTCAGGATGTTGGGAATTCAAAATTGGTTATAAATCCGCCTTATGAAACGATGACGGAAGTTGAAATTGATGCTTCGTTCGATTTACCTTTTACACGACTTCCACATCCAAAATATAATAAGCGTGGTGCAATACCTGCGTTTGAAATGATTAAGTTTTCCATAAATATACATAGAGGTTGTTTTGGAGGTTGTAGTTTTTGTACTATTTCTGCACATCAAGGAAAATTTATTGCTAGTAGAAGTCAGGAATCTATTTTAAAAGAAGTAGATCAGGTTGCGAATATGCCAGATTTTAAAGGCTATTTATCCGATATTGGTGGACCTTCTGCAAATATGTACAAAATGAAAGGTAAAGTTCAAGAAATTTGCGACAAATGTGTTGCTCCTTCTTGTATTTCACCAGTAATTTGTCATAATTTAGATACTTCGCACAAACCTTTAACAGAATTATATCAGGCAGTTGATAAACATCCAAAAGTCAAAAAATCTTTTATTGGAAGCGGAATCAGACACGATATGTTAGTGCCTGAATTTAATAAAAAAGCTGACCCAAAGGAATTAGATGCTTATACTGAAGAAGTGATGACCAAACACGTTTCTGGGAGATTAAAAGTTGCTCCAGAACATTCTTCCGATCCAGTTTTAAAATTAATGCGAAAACCTTCATTTAAATATTTTCATATGTTTAAAGATCGTTTCGATAAAATTAATATTCGTAAGAAATTAAACTTACAATTAATACCGTATTTTATATCAAATCATCCGGCTTGTGAAGTTGAAGATATGGCAAATTTAGCTGCTGAAACAAAAGATATGGGATTTCAATTGGAGCAAGTTCAAGGATTTACTCCAACACCTATGACAGTTGCAACAGTAATTTATTATAGCGG
>NZ_JBFLKT010000444.1:0-4288 GCF_040883305.1 Lutibacter sp. | reverse complement strand
TTGTTTTATGGACAGCCAAAAAAAGTTAAAGCTAATATATTAACGACCACGGAAAATCTGCTATAAACTTTCAACTTAGTTTAATTGTTTATAGTCTTTTATTAGCAATATTAATAATACCAATTGCCATATTTACCTTAGGCCTAGGTTTAATTGCAATTGCAGTAGGAATTATACCTGCAATAATCTTAAAATTTATTTTAATTATTACTGCTAGTATCAAGGCAAATAATGGAGAACAGTACCATTATCCCTTTACAATAGAATTTATTAAATAGCAGAACGCTTTTAAATCAATAAATCTCAACAAATGAAGATAGAAAACACAAAAGCACAAATGCGAAAAGGAGTTTTAGAATTCTGTATCTTATCTATATTACAACATGGAGATGCATACACTTCTGAAATTTTATCGCAGCTAAAAGATGCAAAATTATTAGTTGTTGAAGGAACCATTTATCCTTTATTAACTAGATTAAAAAATGCTGGTTTGCTCAGTTATCGCTGGGAAGAATCAACATCTGGACCACCAAGAAAATACTATGCCTTAACAGAAACAGGAAAATTATTTTTAAAAGAATTAAATACAACTTGGAGTGAACTTGTAGAAGCAGTAAACTTAGTAACTACCAATAAACCAACAGAAAAATGAATAAAACAATAAATATAAATTTAGGAGGTGTCTTCTTTCATATTGATGAGATTGCTTATCAAAAATTGAAACTATATTTAGATGCCATTAGAAGATCTTTAAGTGATGACCCACAGGGAAGAGATGAAATTTTAAATGATATTGAACATAGAATTGGCGAATTACTTTCTGAAAGAATTAAAGATGCACGTCAGGTTGTAAACGAAAACGACATTGATGAAATTACTAAAATAATGGGGAAACCCGAAGATTATTTAGTTGATGAAGAAATTTTTGAAGATGAGCCAAAATACAAGTCTAGAGTTTCTTCAAAAAAATTATTTAGAGATGCTGATGATAAATTTTTGGGCGGTGTCTCATCTGGTTTAGGACATTATTTTGGAATAGATGCTTTATGGGTTAGAATTATCTGGATAGTATTAGTGGTTGCAGGTTTTGGTACTGGAATACCAATCTATATTTTACTTTGGATCTTAATTCCTCAGGCAGAAACTACTGCAGAAAAATTACAAATGAAAGGCGAACCCGTTAACATTAGTAATATTGAAAAAAAAATTAGAGAAGAATTTCAAGATGTATCAACACGTGTAAAAGATGGTGTAAATGATGTAACTTCAAAAGTAAAAAATTCTGAATTTAAAAAAACAGCAGGTAGCAAAGCAAAATCTGGTATTCAAGAAATACTTGATACTTTAGGAAGCATTTTAATTACGTTGTTTAAAGTTTTTGGTAAACTTATTGGAGCACTATTAATATTTATTGCTGCAGCAACTTTAATTGGACTAATTATTGGTGCGTTTTCTTTAGGTAGCTTTGAAATATTAGGATTTGGTAATGATTTTATAAATCATCCCCCATTTTTTTATGATTCGGTATTACCAACTTGGCTACTCATAGTTTTTACTTTTATTGCAGCTGGAATTCCTTTTGTTGTACTTTTTATGTTAGGTTTAAAAATTCTTTCAAACAATATAAAATCTTTTAGTACAACAACAAAACTTTCGTTATTAGGTATTTGGATTATATCTCTTTTAGGATTAGGATTTGCTGGAATTAATTTTGCTGCACAAACTGCCTACGATGGTGTTTTTAACCAAACCGAGGAATTACCATTTGTTGCAACAGATACCTTAAAAGTAAAAATGATTGGTGATGAAAATCTTTCAAATAGAAGTGAACTTAGAAGACGTTATTCGTACGAAACAGTTTATGATAACGATGTTAGAAAATTATATTCTAATAGAATAAATGTTGATGTAAAATCAACCGATAAATCCAGCGCTTTTGTTAAAATCAGAAAAGAATCTTCAGGTAAAAATAGAAAATATGCAAATTCAAATGCAGAAACCATTGAATATCAGTTCAATTTAACCAACCAGGATTTATTGTTAAATGGCTACTTTTTAACTGATTTTAAAAATATGATAAAGGAACAACAAATTGATATTACTATTTATATACCATTAAATACTATTATTTATTTAGATGGGTCTACTAGAACATTCTTAGATGACGTTGATAATATTCAAAATGTACACGATAGAGACATGCCTAAACATTATTATAAAATGACTGAAAACGGACTGGAATGTTTAGACTGTGACCCTTCTATTTTTGGCGAGCGTTATAAAAAAGAAAATGAACACTTTAAATTAAATATTGATAATAATGGTGTTGAAATTAACGTAAATGATGGAGCTAATAATGCCGCTATTAAAATTAATGAAAATGGATTAAAAATTGAATAATTACAATTCAGCAATATTTTTCAACAGTTCAGCAAACAAAAATATAATTTGTTTTAGGATCAGTATAAATTTGACTAAACTAAAATACTAAACAATGAAAACACTTACAAAAATTACAGCAATATTACTACTGTTAATTTCAACAACCTCTTGTTTTGTTGATGGATTTACAGGAATTAAAGGAAATAGAAACGTAGTATCTGAAGACAGAATTATAAGTGATAACTTTGATGAAATTAAAGTACAACAAGGTATTCAGTTATTTATAACTCAAGATAATGCTGCAGAAATTAAAGTAGAAGCAGATGAAAACATTATAGACTTGTTAATTACAGAGGTAAAAGACAATCAACTAAAAATATATTTTGAAAAAAATGTGAATAGAGCAAAAGCCAGAAATGTATTTTTAAGTACTGCTACAATTAACAAAATTAAAGCATCGAGTGGCGCATCAGTAAAATCTGAAAACACATTTCAACTTACCTCTTTAGATTTAGATGCAAGTAGCGGAAGTTCCATTAAATTTTATGTAAACGCAAACGATATTACCACAGAAACTTCAAGTGGAGCTAATATTAAAGTATATGGAAAAGCAAAATCTTTTTCTGGAAAAGCAAGTAGTGGAAGTTCTATAGATGCAGATGAGTTAGAAGTAATTGATGCGTATGCAAAAGCAAGTAGCGGCGCAAATATTAATGTAAATGTAACAGGAAAATTAACTGCAAAAGCAACTAGTGGTGGTGATATTGATTATGAAGGAAGTCCCACCGATATTAATAAAGACACCTCTTCGGGAGGCAGTGTATCAGGAAGCTAATTCCAATTTATATATTTAAATTGTTAAGCCAGTTCACTTTAAGTGAGCTGGCTTTTTCATAAATAATTGTGAAAGTTCCTGTAAATATGATATTTATCATATTTAATGAAAAGCGGTTAAGTACTTTTGTACCTAATTTTTTTATACCAATTCTTATTAAAATTGTAAAAAATTCAAATAATAATAGGTGTTAATTAGCAAACAAAACTAATATAAAATGCAAAAACAACAACAACCTCATTCATTTCACATACCAGTAATGGGATTGGCATTTACGCTTAATAGCCCAATTAAAGTTGCCAAATATGGGATATCATCAGTTATATCAATTGTAGACGATGTTATAATTGAAAAAATGAATGAATATTACTCTAATAAATTCAAAATTCCTTACAATGCTATTTCAACAAAAGTTGAAGATTATAGAGCAAAACGTATCACTTCTTATTTAAATACAGTAGATACTATTGTAAAGCATAAGTTTGAAAATCTTAAAAAAACTTTTGATACAAAAAGTAGTGAGTTTGAAAAATATATGGACATGTTACCAGATTTTTCAGAATTAAAACAAAATTTTGTAAAAACCATTCAAAACAATCCTTTAAAAGAAGAAGTACATAATTGGATTCAAAATAACCTAAAACCAGGTAATATTGATGTTAATATTATGACAAAACTAGATAAAGCTAATTTTAAAGGAAATGAGCAACTACCAACCGAATTTAATGATGCACACGCAGCCTTAAGAGGTTTTGCAAATAGTAGTTTAGAATCTTCTATTGTATTATCTGCAGGTATGAATCCGAGATTATACAGTTATTTCGAAAACTTTAACGACTTTTTTCCAGATGAAAACGGATTGTTAAAAAAGAAAATAATTTTAAAAGTTAGCGATTACAGATCTGCGCTTATTCAAGGCAAATTTTTAGCAAAAAAAGGACTTTGGGTTTCAGAATATAGAATAGAATCCGGATTAAATTGCGGTGGTCATGCATTTGCTTCGGATGGTTATTTATTAGGTCCTATTTTAGAAGAATTTAAAAAAGATAAAGACACTTTAATTAAAGATGT
>NZ_JBFLKT010000072.1:0-5593 GCF_040883305.1 Lutibacter sp. | reverse complement strand
TTTGATGTATTTTCTGGAATTTGATAGGCAACAGTTTTTTTAGAATTTGAAATTTTTGATAAAATTAAAACATCTCTATCTTTAAGCAATCTGTGTGTTTCACTAAAAACTTGTTTTCCGCTTTGTGCTTCTAATAAATCTGCAACATCATTCCACTCTGTAAATTTATATGCTTTTAAAAGTTCATATAAATATACTTTTGGATTGCTTAGTTTTTTAAGTTTCTCAATATTAAAATGGGTTTCTTTTTTATTTTTAATAGTTATTTCTTCCCTGATTTTTTCTATAGAATCATTTACAATTTGCTGACTTCCTTTTAGGTTTTCGATAGTATTATTTAGAGTGTCTAACAAATTAGGATTCAGTTCTTTTAAAAACGGAACCACTTTATGGCGGATTTTATTTCGTACATATTTTATAGAAGAATTACTTTGATCTTCTCTCCATTGAATTTTATTTTTAGTAGCATATACTAAAATTTCATTTCTTGAAAAAGGAAGTAACGGACGCACAATAGACCCATTTATTTCAGGAATTCCAGTTAAGCCATCTAAACCAGTTCCACGAGTTAAGTTTATTAAAACTGTTTCAATAATATCATCTTTATGATGTGCTGTAATTATATAATCCAACTCGTTTTCTTGCATTATTTCTTGGAACCAATTGTAGCGTAACTCACGAGCGGCCATTTGGGTGGAAATTCCTTTTTCAGCAGCATAATTTTCAGTATCAAATTTTATTGTTGAACACGGAACTTTTAATTGTTTGCCTAATTCAGCTACAAAATTTTCATCTTTAATACTATCTTTTCCACGTAATTGAAAGTTGCAATGTCCCAAAAAAATTGAAAAATTTAAAGAATGTAATATATGAGTTAATACTACACTGTCTATGCCACCAGAAATAGCAATCAACAATTTTTTACCATTCAAAAATGCTAAATTACGATTGATATGTTCTTGTAAAACTGTTTTCATTGAGTAAATATAATTAATTGGTATTTAACAACACTTGCTTCATAGCCTGAGCTTTAAGTAAACATTCTTCGTACTCTTTTTCTGGAATTGATTGAGCAGTAATGGCACCACCAACAGAATAGGAAACATATTTTTTAGAAGCATTATACAAAATACTACGGATTATTACATTAAAATCAAAGTCTCCATTTGGTGCAATATAACCAACCGCACCAGAGTACAATCCTCGTTTGGTTACTTCTAATTCTTCAATAATTTTTAAAGCTGAAATTTTTGGAGCTCCT
This sequence comes from Lutibacter sp., assembly GCF_040883305.1. Lineage (GTDB taxonomy): Bacteria > Bacteroidota > Bacteroidia > Flavobacteriales > Flavobacteriaceae > Lutibacter. Next base: position 4,332 of record NZ_JBFLKT010000072.1, on the reverse strand, counting down.
GTCATACTGCCCATTGGAAAGGTGTTTTTTAAAATATCAACAGGATGAACATTCGCATTAACTTTACAGGAAATTGTAGAAATTAATTGATGTACTTGTTCAAAAGTATAGACCTTACACAACTCGTCAACTTTTACAGAACCTTTAATTGCCAATCTTGATAAATCGTTTCTAACCAAATCTACAATCATTATATTTTCTGCACGTTCTTTCGGGTTTTTTTCTAATTCAGAAATTAATGCTAAATCTTCCTTTCTAGATGCAGCTCTTTTTGCGGTTCCTTTTATGGGTTGTGAAATTACCGTATCTCCATCTTTTTTTATGTAACGTTCTGGTGAAGCAGAAAGTAAAAATTTATCTTCTAATTTTAAAAAAGTAGCAAAAGGTGGTTTTGAAATTTTGTTTAAATGTTGGTACACTTCGACCGGATTTATAGTGGTATTTTCACAATAAAACTCCTGACAAAAATTTGCTTCATAAATATCACCTCTATGAATATGATTTAAAACTGAATTAATTTTTTCAAAATATGCATCTTTATGAATTCGAAGTTTTATTTTAATCGGGTTTTCAAAAGTTCTCTTTTCTTTCTTCTTTTCTCTTCTCTCTTTCATTATTTCCGTTAAATCGGATTCAATTTCTGAAGAAAATTTAGTTAAATATTTTATTTCAACGGTAGTTCCTTTAAGGAAAAATAATTTTTTAGGTTGAAAAAAGAACAAATCAGGAAAATGCAATCCATCAAAATTATTAGATTGTAAGTTTTCTACATCATTTTTTAAATCGTAACCCAAATAACCAAAAATATAATCGTTAATGTTGGTTTGAAATTTTTTTAGTTTGTTAAAAGCATTGTTATAATCAGTTTCAATTTCAGAAATTGCATCAACAGCCAAAACAGCATCAAAATTATAATGTTTTTGTTGATAATCGTTACTATCTAACCAAACTGCAGTTTTATATTGCTGAGCCCAAAACAGTAATTGTGTTTTGAATTCAGATATACTTACTGGTTGAAATTGATAACTTGTTCTATTCATTTCCGCAAAAGTAAAAAAGTCATTTCAATTAGAAATGACTTTTTTTATATATATCATTCCTGCAAAGGCAGGAATCTGTTAGTTTTGTATTATTAGCTATGAATTGCTCTGTCATGTACAGCTAAACAAGCTTCTTTAAAAGCTTCGGTATAGGTTGGATGTGCGTGTGATGAACGCGCAATATCTTCACTTGACGCTCTAAATTCCATTGCAATAACGGCTTCAGCAATCATATCTGCAGCCCTAGCTCCTATCATATGAACCCCTAAAATCTCATCAGTTTCAGCATCAGCTAATACTTTAATTTGTCCGTCGATATCCATACTTGCTCTCGCTCTACCCAAAGCACGCATTGCAAATGATCCTGCTTTGTATTTAACACCAGCTTCTTTTAATTGTTCTTCGGTTTTACCAACACAAGCAACTTCTGGCCACGTATAAACAACACCTGGAATTAAATTATAATCGATATGTGGTTTTTGACCTGCAATAATTTCAGCAACCATCGTTCCTTCTTCTTCTGCTTTATGAGCCAACATTGCTCCTTTAACTACATCGCCAATTGCATAAATATTAGAAACATTGGTTTGTAATTGTTCATTAATTTCAATTTGTCCGCGTTCTGTTACTTTTACACCTATATTTTCTAATCCTAATCCTTTAGTATATGGATTTCTTCCAACAGAAACTAGAGTGTAATCGCCTTTAAACTCTGTTGGTACCCCTTTTTTATTATCAGCAGTAATTACAACTTCATCACCATTATTAACAACTGAGGTTACTTTATGACTTGTAAAGAATTTAATTCCTTGTTTTTTTAACGATTTTTGCAATTCTTTTGAAAGCATTGCATCCATTCCTGGAGTTATGGTTGGCATATATTCAATTACAGAAACTTGCGAACCTAAACGACTATAAACAGAACCCAACTCTAAACCAATAACACCACCACCAATAACAATTAAATGTTTAGGTATTTCATTTAAACTCAAAGCCTCGGTTGAAGTAATCACTCTTTTTTTATCGATTTCAATAAAGGGTAAAGTAGACGGCTTTGAACCAGTTGCAATAATGGTTTTAGTGGCTTCAATTTCTTCAGAAGAACCATCTTCCTTCGTAATTATTATATGAGTAGCATCTTTAAAACTACCAATACCTTGTAAAGTGTCAATTTTATTTTTATCCATTAGGTAATTGATACCTCCAGATGTTTGTGAAACAACCTCGTTTTTACGGACAATCATTTGTTCAAAATTAAGTTCTAAACCTTTTACTTCAATTCCGTGAGTTTTAAAATGTTTAGTAGCGTCATAATAATGATGCGATGAATCTAGCAACGCTTTTGAAGGGATGCACCCGACATTTAAACAAGTACCACCAAGTGTATTGTATTTTTCAATAATTACAGTTTTTAAACCTAATTGTGCACATCTAATTGCAGCAACATATCCACCAGGACCCGAGCCAATTACAGCTACATCGTATGTATTCATATAAATATTTAATTATTTAGATTACAAAAATATAATTTTAATTATTGATTTGCTGAATTATTAAAAACATTTGTAATTATTAATGCTTTTAAAATGAATAAACTATTAAAATTTGCATTTCTAACGCAGCCTAAATTACTAAAATAGAGTTACTTGTATAAATTCTACCGTATATTAAAAAAATTACTGATTAATTATATGATATTTATCACCATTTATTAATTTTTTACTTCCATTTGTTAAGTTATAATAAAATAAGGTTTTACAAATGCAATAATATTTGAAATCTGTAGTATCTTTGACATATAATAGAGAAATGTCCCCCACACGACTCACAGTTTTTTGCCCCACAGAATTATTTAAGATTAACCCCACTAATTTAATTATAATGATTTTTTTTTCATTATAAGATTTGAGAGACCCCATAATTTAATTATTCATTTAAGGAAAGTGTTATTACTAAATTAATTTTTGAAAATCAGTTTTGATTTCTAAGGTTAGTTTAAATTAAATAAAAAGATTATGAAAAAAATTACTTTTATTCGGTTTTTAACGTTTATTGGCTTGTTATTTTCAAGTTTGATTTCATTTGCACAAACAACCATTCCTGTTGCAGTACCTACTGGGGGTTTTGAGATAGATGGTGACCTCAAAGCAGGGACTTTGCCGGGGGATTTTGGAGGAGACTGGTTACCTGGCGATAATTCTCCATATAATTCATCAACATATGGTGTATTCAATAATTTAGGTCCTATAGAGCCAAATACTACACATCTAGAACAAGACGCATGGGATGGGAATGATAATATTTTTAGTAGTGGAAAGTTTAATGATGATCCTAGTACTTGGAGCTGGAAAACTGGGAAAGCAAATGGAAAAGGCGATGTAAATAATATGGCTTACCATATTGCTAAAGATAATGTTGGAAATGAATGGATAATATTTTTTGGTGATAGACTAACAACAAACGGTACTAGTTATATTGATTTTGAATTTTTTCAGGAAACGGTTACAGCCGATTCTAATTTTGGTTTTTCAACAGCAGGTCAAGATGGAGGAAGAACGGTTGGCGATGTGTTGCTTACTGTGCAATATATTAATGGTGGATCTTTTGCTAATGTATATGTTTATTGGTGGCAAGCTGTCCCAGGAGGATTTGATTATGTACCATTACCATCAGCCCATGCAAATGATGCAGTTTCCGTTTCAAATGGTGCTCCAGTAACAATACCTTCAGGATATACTGCATTTGGAGGTCTTACATATAACCCATTGCAATTTGTTGAAGGTGCTGTAAATCTTACCGGAATTATGGAAAATGCCGCTAATTCTGATCCTTGTGATGGTGGTGTAAGCTTTAAATCTTTGTTGGTAAAAACCAAATCTTCTGCAGCAGAAACAGCTGCATTAAATGATTTTGTTGGACCGCAACAGGTTTCAATTAGTTTTGGTGAAACCCTAATTAAGTATGGTGATGTAGAGTTTGGAGAGACTGGAATATTTTGTAATGATGAAGGTTCTGTTCCAGTGACTAAATCAAATACAAATATTACAGGGGGAACATATTCTTCTTCACCTTCTGGATTGATTATTATTCCTACTACTGGAGAAATCAATGTTAGTAATAGTGATCCAGGTACATATACTATAACATATGCTTATACTGTAAACAATGTTTTAAACAATGTTTTATGTCCTAAGACTGCAACGGCACAAGTAATCATAAATCCATTGCCAGTAGTAACAATAACACCAGCTGGACCTTTCTGTATAGATGCAGATCCAGTACAGTTGACTGT
>NZ_JBFLKT010000071.1:0-2590 GCF_040883305.1 Lutibacter sp. | reverse complement strand
TTTCTAACGATTTATCAACCGCATTAAAGTTCATTTCAACAACACCTTCTCCTTTATGAGAATATGATTTTACAATTGCATCTTTAATTTTTTTGATTGCTTCATCTTTTGGAAGCACACCAGAAATTGCAAAGAAACAAGTTTGTAATATCGTATTTGTACGTTTACCAAGATTTGCTTCAGCAGCAACTTTTGTTGCATCAATAACATAAAATTCGACGTTATTATCAATAATTCTTTGTTGAACTATACTTGGTAATTCAGCCCAAATTTTATATTTTGAATGTGGTGTATTTAAAAGGAATGTTCCTCCTGGCTTAATCTTTTTCAAAATATCATACTCATTAATAAAGTTTGGTTGGTGACAAGCAATAAAATTAGCTGTACTTATTAAATAAGAAGAATAGATTGGTTCTGGTCCAAAACGTAAATGTGAAATTGTTTGTGCTCCTGCTTTTTTAGAGTCATACACGAAATAACCTTGCACATAATTATCAGTTGTTTCACCAATAATTTTAATAGAATTTTTATTTGCACCAACAGTACCATCAGATCCTAATCCGTAGAACATACAGTTAAAGGTAGATTTTCTTGTTTGGAAATCTGGCTTGTACGTTAAACTTGTATGTGTAACATCATCGTTAATACCCATTGTAAAGTGATTTTTTGGAGAATTATTTTCTAATTCATCAAAAATACCTTTTACCATAGAAGGCGTAAATTCTTTAGAAGAAAGTCCGTAACGACCACCAACAACTGTTGGCATTGATTCTCCCATTTCTACATATGAAGTAACAACATCTAAGTATAAAGGTTCTCCAGTGCTTCCTGGTTCTTTTGTTCTATCTAAAACAGCAACTTTTTTAACTGTTTTTGGCATTTGCTCAATAAAATTATGAATTGAGAACGGACGATATAAACGCACAAATAATGCTCCAACTTTTTCACCTTTCTCTACTAAAGTGTCTATAGTTTCTCTTACTGGACCTTGAGCAGATCCCATAATAACCATAACTTTTTCTGCTTCTGGGTGGCCTATATAATAGAATAAGCTATATTTTCTACCTGTTAATTCAGCAAATTGATCCATTGTATTTTGAACAATTTCAGGAACCTTTTCGTAATATGAATTTGCCGCTTCACGTGCTTGAAAAAATACATCTGGGTTTTGTGCTGTACCTCTAATTACAGGATTGTCTGGATCTAATGAATTTTTTTTATGCTTCATTATTTCCTCTTCTGGCATCATAGTTTTAATTACTTCATCAGAAATGGCATCTATTTTAGAAATTTCATGAGAAGTTCTAAATCCATCAAAAATGTTCATAAATGGCACTTTACTTTTTAATGCTGCAACTTGAGATATTAAAGCAAAATCGTGCGCTTCTTGTACAGAACCACCAAATAACATTGAGAAACCTGTTTGTCTAGCTGACATAACATCTGAATGGTCTCCAAAAATTGATAATGCATGTGTTGCTAATGTTCTAGCAGCTACGTGAATTACTGTAGGTAATAATTCACCAGCCATTTTATACATATTAGGAAGCATTAAAAGCAATCCTTGCGATGCAGTAAAAGTAGTAGTTAATGCGCCTCCTTGTAAAGAACCATGAACTGTACCAGCGGCACCACCTTCACTTTGCATTTCAATAATTCTTGGAACATCTCCCCAAATATTTTGCTGTCCTTCAGCACTATAAACATCCACGTGTTCTCCCATAGGAGAAGCTGGAGTAATTGGATAAATTGCACATACTTCATTTGTTTTGTGAGCTACTCTTGCAACAGCTTCATTAGCATCACAAATTAATTTTTTGTTTTCTGGTTTCATCATACTTTATATTTACACTTAATAATTTGCGAAACTCTTAATTAAATTAGGAATAAATTGCAAACTATATAATTCGACTATTCATTTTTACAGTGTAAAATTAGAGTTATAATGTAAAAGTTATAATGATATATATCAGTAAAAAAGGAGTGATAATTATTTATAATCGTTATAATTAATTATTTTTAAATACTGTTATTGTGCTGGTTAACCACTTTGGTAAACCATTTTAACAATGTTGTGTAACAAAATTAACAAATATTTAATACTAAAAAGTCTTCTTAAACTATAAACAATTCGCAATATCTTTAAGTTTTTTTCTCATTATAATTGATATCAATTATTGAAAATTTAAGATGCGTTGTTTCATAATTCCTAAAATTCTTTTATTAATGTCTTTAGCTGCGTTTTTATAAAAATTATATTCTTCAATGGAAAAATGACCAATTACAATTCCTTTAATCTCGTTTTTAAATTGATTATCTTTTAAAAAGGTTGTTGTAACAAATTTTTCTTTTTCAATAGCTGTCGAATTAGTTATATCAAATCTTTTGAGTAGCATATAATTGTGAAAATATACTAATAACAAATCATTTAAAGATTTAATTATTGGTCGTAAGGTTATATTTTGAAATTGTTCTAACTGTTTTGTCGCGTCTAAAATAGCCGCATTTGGTATTATTGGTCTTGTTTTCATTCTATGTAAACTTAAAGTTACTCTAAAATAATAGCATCTAAAATAAGTTCGAATTTTTC
>NZ_JBFLKT010000443.1:0-4772 GCF_040883305.1 Lutibacter sp. | reverse complement strand
TCGTATTTTGCAATGGTAGTTAACAAATGATAGTTAGAACCATATTGTCTGGCATTGTATGGCGGATCTAAATATAAAATATCTCCTTTTATTTGTTTGATTAACACATTTCCATCTTCATTAAAAATTTGATGAGGATTCTTTGTCAATTCAAAAATTGCTGGCTGAATAACTAATTCTTTTTGTGCAGATTTCTTTATTTTTTTTAAGTACGCGCCATAAACCGAAGCCGTATTTGCAACTTTATCGGCACTTTCAATTAACGATGCTAATAAAAAATAATAGCCATCTTCATTTATTTTACGAGTATTTTTCCAAACTTCAATTTGCTGACGCATGGCATCTATCTTTTTTCCATTCTCTGAAGAAAAATACAACCTACCTTCACTTCCATTTTCACAATAATTCTGAAAAATAAAACCTTCTATTCCTTCTAATTCATTTAAAATAGCTAACTCTTTTTCAATAGAGATTGTTTTGTGATTTCCTATATAATTTCTATTTAAAATATAACTATAAAATTCAACATCGTTCGCAATTACTTGTTTTACATAAGGCTTAAAATTACGACCAACAATTCCGGTTCCGGCAAATAAATCGCAAAAAACGAGTTGTGATACATCCTCTCCAACAACCTCAGTAATTGCAGTTTTTAAAAATGATGCTAATTTATGTTTGGAACCTATATAATTCACTTTTTAATATTCTTTTTACGTCACTGCGAGGGAACGCCGAGGCAGTCTGTTTTTTAAATTAAGAGATTGCTCCTGTTTTTCAAAACATCGTAATTACGAATATAACTATTTAATCGCCCAAATAACATCGGACTTTACTAATTGGTTTTGAAATGAAAAACTTTCTAAATTTTGAGCATCAAAAGTACTTAAATAAGTTGAAACAAGTTTTTGAAGCCATAAAATATCTGACTTCAACTTCCAATGCTCGTTTAGATTGCTGTAATCAAATACAATTAAAAATAGCCGATTTTTAAAATGCTGTCTTTTTTGCTGACTTTGGTTTTTATAAAACCATGCAATAAGTTCTCGTTTGTGTTCTATGGCATATGGCACAGATTTATTAAAACCTTTAGGAAAAACACTTGTTTTATGATCAAAAGGGATCTTAGAAATATAAAAATCGGTGTATTTATCTTTTGTATTTTTATGAGCAATTACATTTTTATGCTCACAAAAACAAGCTTCAATTGCTTTTGCCGACCAAAAATTGAACCATCTATTTAGAGCATAATTTTTTAATGCTTCATAATTAGTATCACTTTTAAAATTCGTATCAATTTGAGTTAAAATTGCTTCAAAATTAGAAGTCTTGTAAATAAAATTTGTGTTATTATCAAAATTGTCAGTTTGTCTTCTTCCCCATACATACGGAAAATCTAACCTTTTTTTTAGTTCTTTTTCTAGCAAATTAAAATCCATGCTACTAATTTAATAAAATCATTTTTAAAAATAATAACTATTAGAATTAGTAGTATTTTAATGTTTCCTTATTATTAGGTACATTAACTTTAGTATTATACAAACACATAAAAAAATTCATTAAATTTCAATCAAATTAGTTGTAAAATTATTTTGTTTATTTTTGAAGAAAATTATAGCTATGCGATGGAAAATTAAACCCGAAACAGATTCTTTAATTACCACAAATCTTGCAAAAGAGTTGGGAATTGAATATACGCTTGCAAAATTATTAGTACAACGTGGAATTCATTCTTTTAATGAAGCCAAAGCTTTTTTCAGACCTAGTTTAGACAATTTGCACAATCCTTTTCTTATGAAAGATATGGATGTGGCAGTTGCCCGAATTGAAACTGCTATAAAAGCAAATGAAAACATATTAGTTTACGGAGACTACGATGTAGATGGCACAACATCGGTATCGTTGCTTTATTCTTATTTAAAAACCTTGCATCCACAAATAGCAACCTATATTCCAGATAGGTATGAAGAAGGTTATGGAATCTCTTTTCAAGGAATTAATTTTGCCGAAGACAATAATTTTTCATTAATAATTGCCTTAGATTGTGGTATAAAAGCAATTGATAAAGTAAATTATGCTAAAGAAAAAGGTATCGATTTTATAATTTGCGATCATCATAGACCTGGAAACGAAATTCCAGCAGCGATTGCTGTATTAGATCCTAAACGGTCAGATTGTGACTACCCTTATAAAGAATTATGCGGTTGTGGTGTTGGTTTTAAATTAATTCAGGCCTTAGCGAGTAAAAGAGGTGAAACTATTGAAAATTTAATTCCGTATTTAGATTTGGTAGCTACTGCAATTGCGGCAGATATTGTTCCTATAACTGGCGAAAACAGGATTTTAGCTTATGTTGGATTGCAAGTTATAAACAGCAATCCAAGAACTGGAATTAAAGCAATGATTCATCAAATTGATAAAAAAGCCTTAACAATTACAGATGTTGTTTTTATTATTGCGCCTAGAATTAATGCCGCTGGAAGAATTAAACACGGAAATTATGCTGTTGAATTATTAACTGAAACCGATTTTGATACTGCAGTAAAATTTGCTTTAGAAATTGAAAAAAATAATACAGAACGAAAAGATTTAGATAAAATAATTACTATTGAAGCCCTACAGCAACTCGAAGAAAATAACGAAACCGAAAATTTTTCTACAGTTGTTTTTTCTGAAACTTGGCATAAAGGAGTAATTGGTATTGTAGCTTCCAGATTGATTGAAACCTATTATAAACCAACCTTAGTTTTTACAAAAAGTGGCGATAAATTAGCGGCTTCTGCACGCTCCGTTAAAGGTTTTGATGTGTATGAGGCTTTGGAACAATGTTCGGAATTTATTGAACAATTTGGCGGACATAAATACGCAGCAGGTTTAACTTTAACTGTTGAAAACTACCCGAAATTTAAAGCCAAGTTTGAAGAAGTGGTAAAAAATACATTACCAGAAGAGTTACGAACTCCAGAAATTTCAATTGATACAGAAATATCGCTTTCAGAAATTAACCCAAAATTTTACAGAATTATTAATCAATTAGCACCTTTTGGACCTCAAAATTTAAAGCCCGTTTTTACTGCTGGTGGCTTGCGAGACAATGGTTATGGTAAAAAAGTTGGATCAGATCAAACGCATTTAAAATTATGTATTATAGATGGCGTACACCAACAAACCTACAATGCTATTGGTTTTAGTATGGGCGATAAACACGAGTTTACCTCCAATGGAAATTCGTTTAAAGCAGCTTTTACTATTGATGAAAATCACTGGAATGGCAATACTTCGTTACAACTGGTATTAAAAGATCTTCAAGAAGATTAATTCATAGCGTAATTACACGATTCCGAATTGAATTAAATATCTTTTAAATATAATTTACAAACACTATGTATACTTTTTGAAATAGGTTCAAATTTAAAATCTAACATGGTTTCAATTTTTTCAGAAGAAAAATATCTTTTTTGATGAATAGATTTTGACGAATGTTTTGTTAAGAGTGGCGGTTTGTTTGTTAAAAACGATTTCCCTTTTTCCAATCGCCAACCAATTTCACTCATGAATGTTGTTATTTTAATTGCAGGCTTCTTTTTACTGAATTTTAAAGCAATTTCATTAAAAATTTCTTGGTAGCTTTTGTTTTCGGCAACCAAAATAAAACGTTCATTTTTTACTTCACTTTTCATTAATAAAACCATTGCTTTTACAACATCATTTACTGAAACATAACCTGTAATTCCTTTAGTAAATAAATTGAATCCATTGTAAATTTTAGAGAAAATTTTTCCAGAACCCGCGTTCCAAAAACCAGCACCTAAAATCACACCCGGATTTACAATTACAACTGGAACTCCTTCTTGCGAAGCGCGCCAAACTTCTATTTCGGCACCATATTTAGAAATGGCATAACCATAATTGCTTTTTTCAATATCCCATTGGTTGGTTTCATCAATAAATTTCGAATTTAAAGATTTTCCAACTGCCGCAATAGAACTTACAAAACACAATTTTTTTATAGTATTTTCAATGCTAAAATTTACAATATTGGCAGTTCCTTCAATATTAATTTTTCGCATTTTATGATAATCTTTTGGGTTAAAAGAAACCAATGCTGCCGAATGATAGACTTCGGTGATATTTTTAAACGCTTTTTCTAGAGCAACTACATCTGTAATATCTGCTTCAACCCATTCAATTTTTTTAAATAAGTTTTCAAAATCATCAGAAAAATAGCTAAAAACATTTTTTACAGCTTCTAAATTGCTGTTTTTTCGATAAATAGCTCTTATTGTATCGTTTTCTATAGAAAGCTGATACAATAAATGCGCTCCCACCAAACCTGTTCCACCTGTAACTAATATCATAAAACGAAAGTACAAAAATGATTGAATATAAACGATAGAACTATTATTTTTGAAAGTAAAACAAGTTGTATTTCGGCTAAAAAAACTTAACATGAAAAAAATTATAATAACTGAAAGACTTTATTTGAGAGAATTAAATGTAACTGATTATAACTATTTTTATAATTTAAATCTAGATATAGATGTTTTAAAATACACTGGAGATAAGCCTTTTAAAAATCTTCAGGGTGCTAAAAAGTTTTTAAAAAACTACAATCATTATAAAAAGTATGGCTGTGGCAGATGGGCTGTAATTGATAAAAATAATGATGTGTTTTTAGGATGGTGCGGAATTAAATTTACACAGAGCTTAAATGAATACGATATTGGTTTTCGTTTTTTTAAAAAATATTGGGGTAAAGGATTTGCAACTGAATC
>NZ_JBFLKT010000442.1:0-5691 GCF_040883305.1 Lutibacter sp. | reverse complement strand
ATTAGAGGATAATTATAGAAGTTAATCAGCGTGTTATACTTTACAAAAGCAAGAACTATTACACTTAATATAGCTCCTATTATTGCACCTTTCCAAATCACTTCAGGAATTCAAAATCTTATTTTTAACATCTTCAATATAAGTTCTTCCAAATGGATAACGTACACCTCCTATTTCTAAACTATTACCTTCTATTGTATCAATTTTATTTATTGCAATTGTATAAGATCTATGTATGCGTATAAAATTATCTTCTGGTAATTGGTCTGTAAAACTTGAAAGTGTTTGATGAATTATATACCTTTTACTTTGTGTGGTGATTTTTAAGTAGTCTTTTAGACTTTCAATAACCAAGATTTCGTCCAAATAAATTTTTTTCATCTTCTTTTTATCAATTTTTATAAAAAAGTATGGTTTATCAATTTGTGTGGTGTTTACTTTTGGAGGGTTTAAGTTTTTAAAGACTTTATTAATAGCTTTTACAAACCTTGGAAAAGGAATAGGTTTTACCAAATAGTCTAGAACATCTAATTCATAAGATTCAACAGCATATTCGATATGTGCCGTGGTAATAATTATCAGGGGCTTTTTTTCAAGTGATTTTATAAAATTTAAACCATCGAGTAATGGCATATTTATATCTAAAAAAATAAGATCTATAGTATTATCTTTTAAAAAAGATAAAGCATCAATTGCATTGTTAAAACTATTTATCAATTCAATATTATTGAATTCTTTTAAATGATTTTTTATAACATTTATTGCTAAAGGTTCGTCATCAATTATTAGGCATTTTATTTTCATTTTAACTTAATTTTAAGAGCCACAATAAACAAGTTATTTTTCTCTTCAATTTTTAAATTGTATTCATTTTTTTTATATCCCAAAGCTAACCTTTTTTTTACATTTTCTAAACCAATTCCGCCAGTTGTATTTATTTGTTGAGACTTATGAAATTTTGCAGGTATTGGATTAGATATTGTAAAGTATAGAAAACCATCTTTTTCTAAAAAATCAATATCAATCTTAATTTTACCAATATTTTTATTAGCACCATGTTTAAATGCATTTTCGATAAATGAAAGCAATAACATTGGTGCTATTTTTTTTGCTTTTATATCTCCAGAAATATTCATGTTTATTTCTAAATTTTCATCAAATCGAATGCGCTCTAAGTCTAAATAATTTTGAATACTAATAATTTCTTTTTCTAAACTTTGTTTACTTTTTTTAGTTTCATATAAAAAGTAACGCATTAACTCAGATAGCTTTAGAATTATTCTTGGTGTTTTTTTAGAATTTTCTAAAGACAAAGAATAAATGTTGTTTAGTGTATTAAAAAAAAAATGTGGTGAAATTTGAGTTCGTAAAAATAACAATTCAGTTTCCAATTGTGCTTTTTCTAGATCGGTAACTCTTTTGTGTTCTTTCAGCCAGTCCATAGTAATTTTAATTGCTGTAACAAAAGTAATTACGTATAGCTCTCCAATCATCATATCAATTGAGTAATTTAATGTTAGTTTACTAATTACTTCCGTACCTTCAGGCCATACATTTTCACTTACTAAATAATAAGTTAAATTAAATTTTACAAGTAGCATTACAAAAAGTGATGTAACTAAAAGCCCAATGTAGGTAAGGTATTTTCTTTTAAAAACAAATTTAGGCATAAACACATAAACATTTAAGTAACAAAGTGTCATGTGTATTGGAAATCCAACAAGGTTAGATTTTAAAGAATAGAAGTAATCATCAAAATAACTTCCCCAGCGTAATGTGTTAAAAATAAAATACAAAGACCAAAATATAATGTGATGCCGTAATGATATTTCTCTAATATTAGATGAAACAGATGTGGTTTTATATTTTGTTACCGACATTGTAGTTTATTTTTTTATGTTTATCCTTGTTTAAGTGTTGTACGTCTAATTTATTTTTCAAAACCACTAAAATAAGTAATATTTATAATTAAATTTATTATTACTATAGTTAATAATTCTGAAAATTAAGATAAATGAAATTTATAAAGCACCTATCAATAGTTTTTTTAGTCGGAATAGCATTCAGTATTAATTCTTGCGAAAATCATACAAACGAAATTAAAAAATCTCCCAAAATAGATTTTACAAAATTTGTGGATCCTTTTATTGGAACTGGTGGTCACGGACATACCTATCCTGGAGCAACTGTTCCTTTTGGAATGTTACAAATAAGTCCAGATAACGGGATTTCTAGTTGGGATTGGTGTTCAGGCTATCATTATTCCGATTCTATCACCATTGGTTTTAGTCATTTACATTTAAGTGGAACAGGAATTGGAGATCTCGCGGATATTCGCTTAATGCCGATTAACAAAAAAGTTGATTTAGCTGCTGAAGTTAAAACAAGAAACGATATCCCTTACAAATCTTTGTATTCTCATAATGAAGAAAAAGCTTCACCTGGATATTATAGCGTTCAGTTAAAAGATTTTAATATTAAAGCAGAATTAACTTCCAATTTAAGAACCGGTTTTCATAAATATACCTTTGAAGAAAACGATACGCAATCTGTAGTATTAGATTTAGGTTTTGCTATTAATTGGGATAAAACCACGGCTTCAAAAATTACAGTTATTGATGAAACAACTATTTCAGGATTTAGGCATAGTACTGGTTGGGCAAAAAATCAAAAAGTATTTTTTGTGGTGAGATTTTCTAAACCAATTGAAAAATATGAATTGGTAAACGGTGAAACTTATAAAACCGATGTAACAACTGTTGAAGGTGAAAAAGCCTTTGCACAACTCTTTTTTAATTCAGAAAATACGAACGAATTATCAGTGAAAGTTGCCGTTTCTTCAGTAAGTGAAAAAAATGCGTTGGAAAACTTATCAAAAGAAGAAATTAGTTTTGAAACTGTTAAAAATGAAGCTTCTGAAATTTGGAATAATAATTTATCTAACATAACTGTTGAAACTGATAACGAAGACTTAAAAACTATTTTTTACACCGCATTATATCACACTCAAGTTGCGCCTGTAACCTTTAGCGATGTAAATAAAGAGTTTAGAAAAGAAAACGATGAAATTGTAAAAGCTGAAAATTATACGGCATATTCAACCTTGTCTTTATGGGATACATTTAGAGCAGAGCATCCATTGTTAATATTTACAGCTCAAGATAAAGTTACAGATATTATTAACACAATGTTGGAATATTACCAAACAAACAAAATATTACCAGTTTGGACTTTGTACGGAAATGAAACCAATACTATGACTGGCTATCATTCAATTCCAGTAATTACAGAAGCATATATAAAAGGAATAAAAGGTTTTGATATTAAAAAGGCCTATGAAGCAATGAAAACTACAATGATGCAAGATAAAAGAGGCTTAAATCATTATAAAAAATATGGCTATATCCCTCATAATTTATTAGACGAATCTGTAACAATAACATTGGAATACGCTTATAACGATTGGTGTGTGGCGCAAATAGCAAAAGAGTTGGGTGAAGAAGAAGATTACACTTATTTTATGAATCGTTCTAAAGCTTATGAACATTTATTTGATGCTGAAACAGGATTTATGCGTGGTAAAAATGAAGCAGGAACTGCTTGGAAAGAACCTTTCGATCCAAAATTTTCAGCACATAGAGTTGGAGCAGAATATACCGAAGGAAACGCTTGGCAACATAGTTGGTTTGTATTACACGATGTTGAAAACTTAATTAAAATGCACGGAGGAGAAGTGAAATTCACAGATAAATTACAGCAATTATTTACAGAATCTTCAGAAATTACTGGAAATGATGTTTCAGCAGATATTACAGGTTTAATTGGTCAATACGCACATGGAAACGAGCCAAGTCACCATATTGCGTATATGTACAATTTCGCTAATAAACCTTGGAAAACCCAATATTGGGTACGCGAAATATTAAAAACACAATACAACACAACACCAAACGGATTGAGTGGAAACGAGGATTGCGGACAAATGTCAGCTTGGTATGTGTTTAGCGCAATGGGATTGTATCCGTACAGTCCAGCTTCTGGAGAATACCAAATTGGAAGTCCGCTGTTTGAAACTTCAACAATTAAAATTTCTGAAGAGATTTCGTTCACCATAAAGGCTGAAAATGTTTCCGATGAAAATATGTACATTCAATCTGCTACATTCAACGGAAAAGAATTCAATAGAACTTCTATAAGTCATAAAGAAATTCAACAAGGAGGCACACTTCAATTTGTAATGGGAAATACTCCAAATAAAAATTGGGGAATAAATAATTAAGAATAATTATTAGGATGAATATAATTGATGCATCAATAATTGCAATATATATTTTATTAACACTTTTTGTAGGTATTTGGGTTTCTAAAAAAGCTTCAAAAGGGCTAAACTCTTATTTTTTAGGAGGAAATAATATTAAATGGTACTTTTTAGGCTTAAGTAATGGATCTGGAATGTTCGATATTTCTGGAACCGCTTTAATGGTAGGTTGGCTTTTTTTATATGGAGCCAAAAGCTTTATGTTAATGTGGTTATGGCCTATCTGGAATCAAATTTTTATAATGATGTTTTTAGCCGTTTGGATACGTAGATCTAATATTATGACAGGTTCCGAATGGATTTTAACGCGTTTTGGAGATGATAAAGCTGGGAGAGCTTCCCATAAAATTGTTGCCATTTTTGCCGTTGTAGCAGCAATTGGGTTTATCGCATACTTTTTTGAAGGTGTTGGTAAATTTATGACCGTTATTTTACCTTGGGATTTAACCTTACAAATAGGTAATTCTATACTTTTTAATTCAGAACAATCCTATGCGTTAATTATCATTTTTTTAACTACTATTTATACTATAAAAGGAGGTATGTTTTCTGTTGTTGCAACCGAAGTTTTACAATACGGTATTATGGTAATTGCAGGAATTTTAGTTGCAGGTTATGCGTTTTTTGCTTTCAGCGATGTTGAAATTTCAAATGTGATTACTGCCGAATGGAAAAATGTATTTTTTGGCTGGGAATTAAATCAGCATTGGGATAATTCTAAATTCCAAGCCTTTAATGATTTAGTGGATTCCGAAGGTTATAAAATGTTTGGTGCTTTAATTGGTATGAGTTTGTTTAAAGGCTTTTTTGCAAGTATTGCAGGGCCAACTCCTAGTTTTGATATGCAACGTATTTTATCAACAAAAACAGTTAAAGAGGCAGCATATATGGCTGGTTTCACCAATTTAATATTATTTATTCCAAGGTATTTATTAATTGGAGGTGTTGTAGTTATTGCTTTAGTTGTGTTAGCTCCTGAGATGATTGCCAATCCAAATTTGACAGGTGCAGATTTAGAAATTATATTACCAAAAGTTATTAATTTTCATGTGCCAGTTGGCATTAAAGGATTGTTGTTAGCTGGATTATTAGCAGCTTTTATGTCAACTTTTTCCGCCTTTGTAAATGCTGGGCCAGCTTATATTGTAAACGATATTTATAAAAAGTATTTTAAACCCGAAGCTACGGATAAACACTATATAAAAGCGAGTCATATTGCCTCATTTGCTGTTGTAACTTTGGGTGTTTTTATGGGCTTTTTTACAGATTCTATCAATTCACTAACATTATGGATAACTAGTGCTTTATTTGGGGGTTATGTAGCCGCAAACTTTTTAAAGTGGATTTGGTGGCGTTTTAATGGTTGGGGTTAT
>NZ_JBFLKT010000441.1:0-3385 GCF_040883305.1 Lutibacter sp. | reverse complement strand
GGTTTTTTTTAAACGAACAAATTACGCAACAATCAATAATTGCAGCTGTAATTCTTTTAACAGGAGTTTTCTTTATTAATACTAAGAAAAAATTGGTATTATTCTCCAGGTTTAAAAAGCAATAAACTTATAAACTTACTATTTATAATTTTTTTTAGTATACTTAATATGTTGTAGCTAACTAATATTCAATTACTTAACGATAAACATTCTTTTTTATGTTGAATATTTTATGATTTTTAAATACTAACTTATTAAACTGCATATTATGAAAAAACTAATTTTATTAAGTCTGACAATCATATTATTAACATCTTGTCAAGAAAAAGTAACAAAGCGATACACAAAACTCACCATAAATTGAGGTTTTAAAATCTGCAATTGAAGATTATCAGACTGTCTAATTACCCTTTTTTAAGCCAAGCTTTCCCCATTTTTAATAAGGGTTTGTTCGCTACATCATTAATAATTATTCCTCCCATCATATACCAAGCTCCTAAGGCACAAATAATTAAAACATAGGCTGCCCAAACAGTTAATTCAGGAAAACCAAAATGAGCTAAATCTAATAGAATAAAGCCTATTACTAAAACCGTAAATGTAAAAGCCATAGCGCCATGAATAAATAAGGAGGCTACCCATAATATTAATGTTAATAACGTCCAAACAATTAAATAAAAGCCAACATCAACACTTGTTGAATTATAAATATTGAAATGATTACATATCCAAATTACACCTAATCCTATCCAAAACGCACCATAGCTAGTAAATGCAGCAAAACCAAAATTATTTCCCATTTTTTGTTCTAAAAACCCGGCAATCATTTGTGCTAAGCCTCCAAAAACAAACCCCATTGCAACAACAGGGCCTAATCCAATAAAACCTAAATTATGAATTTGTAAAAGCAATGTTGTTAACCCAAAACCTCCAAGACCAACAACTGCTGGATTTGCCAATTTAATAGTACTCATAGTCCTAATATTTTTTTTTAAAACGAGTACAAATATGTACTTATATTATTTTTTGCATTATGATTAAAGTCATTGTTAAAATTGATTTAAAATATCACCTTATTTCAAACGATTTCAGAAGATGAAGTTTTTTAAATTTTAATAGAAAAATACGTTTTTTATAGAAATTCATTAAAAAAAAACCACTCTTTATCTTTTAAAAAAAGTCTTAAATTCTATTTTTAATCATAATTAATAAACGCTAAGAAAACTATTTAGTTTTTGTGTTGCCTTGCGGTTCTCTAATCTTTTTAAATTCTTACATTTGCCTGTTAAATTTTTTAAATGGCTAATTTTAATAAATACTCATTTGTAAATCCAAAAAAATCTCCTGTTTTTTATGGTTATGTAATCCTTTTTGTTGGAAGCATAGGTATTTTAGCAAGTATTCCAGGGCAAACTGTAGGAGTTTCTGTATTTACAGATCCTGTAAAAGATGCATTAGGACTTTCAAGAAATCAGTTTAGTAATGCTTATATGATTGGGACATTATTAAGTTCCTTTTTAGTAACAAAAGCAGGATTCTTATTCGATAAATATGGCGCAAGATATGTGGCATTTTTTGCTACTTTTTTTTTAGGAGTTTCATTGTTGATTTTTTCAGTTTCAGTTAAAATAAGTGAAACCGTTAAGTCAATTTTAAATGTTGATTCCTGGTTAGTTCCATTTGTTTTGATTACCATATTATTTTTCTTTATAAGATTTAGTGGTCAAGGTGTTTTGACAATGACTTCTAGAAATATGATTATGATTTGGTTTAATAAAAACCGAGGGAAAATTAATTCAATTAGCAGTATTGCAGTTTCATTAGGGTTTTCGGCTTCACCAATTTTAATAAATAAACTAATTGACGATTACGGTTGGGAGTTAAGTTGGCAACTATTGGCGGTTTGTTTATTTATTTTTAGTTTTTGCATCATTCAATTGTATCGCAATAAGCCAGAAGATTTCGATTTAAAACCAGATGGATTTCCTAATAAAACTAAAATTATTGAAGTTGAAGAAGTTGAAGTTAATTTTACTCTTGATGAAGCTAAAAAAACAAGAGCTTTCTGGATGTATGGTTTAATTTTGGCGTTTAATAGCTTTTTTATTACCGGTTTTACATTTCATATTGTATCTATATTTGCGAGCCAAGATTATTCGAAATCACAAGCAATAGCTGTGTTTTTACCAATTTCTATTATTGCCATTTCTGTGGCTACATTATGCAATATTTTAAGTGATTATATTCAACATAAAATTTATTTATACATAATGACTGCCAGTGGAATTTTAGCTTCTTTGGGATTGTTATTTTTATCTTCAACATTTGGAGTATATATGTTAATAATAGGTTTAGGATTTTTAGGAGGTTTATTTTCAGTAGTAAATGCGGTAACGTGGCCTAAATATTATGGAAGAAAATACTTAGGTTCCATTACAGGAAAAGTTATGAGTTTTTTAGTGATTGCAAGCGCCATTGCACCAAGTTTATTTAGTTATTGCTTTTCTAATTTCGGTTCTTATAGCAATATTAGCTATATTACATTAGCTTTTTTGTTGTTTTTAATAATAGGATCTTTTAAAGTTGAAAATCCACAAAAACATTCATAATTCTTTTATTTTATCATTCTTAAACATTTTTATTATAAAAGATAGTAAAGATTATAATTTTTATAAAATTAGTAAGCCTGAAACCTTCTTTATGAAATCAGTAGTATCAAAAGATTTTAAACTCCATTTTGATAAATTTTTCAGCAATTTAATAAGCTAAAAATAAAGACATTCCTTAAATTTTAAAAACTATATTTGCGCCCTTAATAATTTGACTATAATTAGTTTAAGTTTCATACTATGGAAAATATTAAAATAAAAGATACGCAACCAATTTCAGCTGATGAAATTGAAAAATGTATTTCTATATTGGAACAGTTAGTTACTGATACAGATCAAATTTTTGATATTCCTAAAGAACGAAGAACGGCATTAATTAAAATTGCTGGAATGTTTTCTAGACCAAGTAGAGAAGAGTTTTCAAGAAGAAAAAAGGATGGTAAAAAAGCAATTAAGCGTAAAATGGCTGCTAGAGATAAACATGCACGAAAAGAAACAGGTATTAGAAGTGCTCGTGAATCTGTTGTTTTTGTAGCACCTAAACTACTAAATGCTGCAGATTTAACTAACAAAAAAGTGTTAGAATTAGAATCGCCTAGAAATTGTTATGTATGCAAAGATTCGTTTACAAAATTACATCACTTTTATGACACTATGTGTACAGAATGTGGTGATTTTAATTATGCAAAACGCTTTCAAACAGCTGATGTTAAAGGACAAATAGCGGTAATAACGGGTTCTCGTTTAAAAATTGGATATCACATAACCTTAATGTT
>NZ_JBFLKT010000440.1:0-2684 GCF_040883305.1 Lutibacter sp. | reverse complement strand
GAAGATGAAGCAGATTGGACTGATATTAAAAATTTATTTACTGCACTGCATGCAAGTACTAGAACATCAGATGCAGTTACTTGGAGAGCAAATTTAGAAACTGTTTTAGATGTAGATACTTTTTTAAACTATTTAGCAGTTAACACAGTTGTTCAAAATTGGGATACTTATGGTAGAATGGAGCATAATTATTATTTATACAACAACCCAGATAATAATTTACTTACTTGGATTCCTTGGGATAATAATGAAGCCTTACAAGATGGTAAACAAGGGGGGGCTTTAAATTTAAATTTCTCAGATCTTTCAAAAAATGACTGGCCTTTAATTGAATATTTATACGAAGATGAGGTTTATAAAGCCAAATATGATGCATACGTAAAAGCAACTATAAATAGCCCTTTTGAAACAAGTTACATACAAAGTGTTTATGATTCTTATGCTTCACTAGTAGAACCTTATGCCACAACCGAAATATATGGTTATTCATTTTTAAGAAATAGTAGTGAATTTAATTCTGAAATTTCAACACTTAAATCACATGCTTCAAGCAGAGCAACAGCTGTACAAAACTATTTAAATTAGTTTCGTTTTAATATCTTTGTTTGTACTCACTCTTTTTAAAGTACAAACAAAGGTATTTTTTATGCAGCATTATATAATTTAGTAACAACTAAAAAATGAAACTTATAAAAAAACAATACAATTTCACTTCATTTGAGCCTTTTATAATTATTGCTTTTTGGGCATTATTATTTGCGTCACCATTACTTTTTGGAAGGTTTCAAGAAGAAATAGATTGGGAACATATTTCTAAAGTTTGGATTAATTATTTACCATTGTTAGGTGTATTTTTAATCAATCGATTTTTTTTATTACCAAAATTGTTTTTTAATGGAAAAAGAACAACCTATTTTATTGCTACTGTAACGCTTATAATTTTTACAACATTCGCTTATTATTCTTTTGAAAAAACTAATATCCCTTCCAGAAAAAGACCTCTAGAAAGAATGGAAAACAGTAAATTTCAAAATACGCCTCCAAAATTTTCAGAAAACAGGCCACCACCAAATAACGGAGAAAACAGACCTCAACCAATTCCTGGGTATGCTAATTTTTTAATATTAGCAGCTTTACTAGTTGGTTTTGATGCTGGTTTACAAATATCTATGCGATGGTCAAAATTAGAACAAGAAAAATTTAAACTTCAAAAAGAAAATGTAGAAAATCAATTGGCTTTTTTAAAAAATCAGGTAAGTCCACATTTCTTTATGAATACGCTAAATAATATTCACGCTTTGGTTGATATTGATGCAGAAGAATCTAAAAAAGCGATTATAAAACTGTCTCATTTAATGCGGCATTTATTATACGATTCTGAAGGAGCATCAAATTCAATTGATAAAGAAATTGAATTTATAGAAAGTTATATTGAATTAATGCGTTTACGTTTTAGCGAAAAAGTAAAAATAACGTTTGAAATTCCTTCTGAAATTCCAGATAAAAAAATTCCACCTTTGTTGTTTACTTCATTATTAGAAAATGCTTTTAAACACGGTATTAGTTATAAAGAAGCATCTTTTATAAATATATCACTTTCTTTTTCTGAAGGTAAACTTCATTTTGAAATTGAAAATAGCAATCATAAAAAAACGTCTGAAGATGCATCAGGAATTGGAATTGAAAACACTAAAAAAAGACTAAATTTATTATTCAAAAATAATTTTGATTTCAATATTTCTGAAACAAATGACATTTACAAAATAAACTTAAGTATTCCGCTATGATAAAATGTATTGCCATTGATGATGAACCTTTAGCTTTAAAACAAATTGCGGGTTATGTTAAAAAAACACCTTTTTTAGAGCTTCAAGAGGTTTTTGAAAGTCCCATTAATGCCCTTTTGTATTTGCAAAATAACGCTGTTGACTTAATGTTTGTTGACATTAATATGCCAGATTTAAATGGAATGGATTTTGTAAAATCATTAGAAAATTCTCCAAAAATAATTTTCACCACTGCTTATAGCGAATATGCTTTGGAAGGTTTTAAGGTAGATGCGTTGGATTATTTATTAAAACCAATTGATTATGCAACGTTTTTAAAAGCCTCAAATAAAGCAAATAATTGGTTTGATTTACAAAATTTAAAACATGAACAAATTAATAGCAACGATGATTTTTTATTTATAAAATCTGAATATAAAATTTTACGGGTTAAATTAAATGATATAAAATACATTGAAGGAATGCGCGAATATGTGCGAATTCATTTAATCAATGAAAAACCAATTATGACGTTGTTAAGTATGAAAGTTGTAGCGCAACAATTACCTAGCAATAGCTTTATGCGTGTGCACAGATCTTATATTGTAAACCTAAATATGATTACAACAATTGAACGCAATAGAATTGTTTTTGATAAAGTTTACATTCCTGTAAGTGAACAATATAAGGAAGATTTTCAGCAATTTATTAGTAAGAATTTTTTATCGTAACTGTAATGGTTCAACAGATTTTCCGCTACCAGATTCACCAACAATTCCTAAAATTTGATTCTTTCTAAGACTGTACTAAATTTAATTGAATGCTCGATTTAAACCCGAATCGGTTTTAAATGAAATTGATAAATCTTAAACTGATAACATTTGGTTGTTGTATGTGATAAAAATACACTATTTCAAT
>NZ_JBFLKT010000070.1:0-12393 GCF_040883305.1 Lutibacter sp. | reverse complement strand
TAAAATGTATTTTCATCATCTAAAATAAAATCGCTTAAAAAACTGCCAACGTTTGTTGTTGAAAAATGATTTGTACTATTTAAATCTGGTGTAGTTATGTTTAACTCAATAGATTTTTCAACTGCTGTTCTAATTGCTTCAGCTTCTTCGTTTAATTGAAAATGATCTAAAAGCATTGCTGCCGATAAAACTGCAGCTAATGGATTGGCAATATTTTTACCTTTCGCCTGAGGGTATGAGCCGTGAATTGGTTCGAACATAGCAGTATTTGTTCCAATTGAAGCAGAAGCTAATAAGCCAATAGAACCTGAAATTACACTAGCTTCATCAGATAAAATATCACCAAACATATTTTCAGTTAAAATTACATCAAACTGTTTAGGGTTTAAAATAAGTTGCATAGCTGCATTGTCAACAAATAAAAAGTTTAAATTTATAGTAGGGTAATTTTTTGAAATTTCAATTATACGTTTTCTCCATAAACGAGATGTTTCTAATACATTAGATTTATCAACCAACGTAAGTTTTTTACGTCTTACTTGTGCGCTTTTAAAAGCTAAATGAGCAATTCTATCTATTTCTTCAACGGTATACCTGCAAACATCAATGGCTTCAGTACCATCTTTACTTAATTCTTTTTTCCCAAAATAAATTCCACTAGTTAGTTCTCTAAAAATTACAAAATCTACACCTTTTATTACTTCAGCTTTTAAATTGGATTGATGTATTAAAGCTTCGTAAGTTGATAACGGACGAATATTTGCAAATAAACCTAAGCTTTTTCTAAGTTTTAATAAACCTTGCTCTGGACGTATTTTTGCCGTTGGATTGTTGTCGTATTTAGGGTCTCCAATTGCTCCAAATAAAATTGCATCTGCTTCTGTACAAATTTTTAAAGTTGCATCTGGTAATGGATTTCCTGTTTCCTCTATTGCAATTGCACCAACACTAGCATATGTATATATAAATTCATGGTTGTATTTTTCGGCAACTGCATCTAATGCTTTAACGGCTTGTTGAATTACTTCTGGACCAATTCCATCGCCTGGAAGCAAAGCGATATTTAACTTCATAACTATATTTATTAAAAGTTTTTATTTAAAAAATTTCAGGTCAAGTTAAGTTATTCTTTTCAAAAAAAACTAAAAATTATAGGATTATCTTTTGTATTAAATATGGATGTTTGTTTTATGAATATGATTTAATTCCATTAAGTGATGGATGTCACTATCATTTACTTCTTTATGAAAATCTGCAAATTTTAAAAACTGAGGATAAATATCATCTAACTGAATTTTTGTTAAATCATAACCAACATTTTTAGCTCTATAAGCCAATGCAGCTCTACCACTTCTGGCTGTTAAAACAATTGAAGATTCTGTAACACCAACATCTTCAGGATTCATAATTTCGTACGTTTCTCTATTTTTTATAACACCATCTTGATGAATTCCTGAACTATGAGCAAATGCATTTTCACCAATAACAGCTTTGTTTGGTTGCACTATCATTCCCATACTTCTTTGCACCAGTAAACTAGTGTCGTACAATAATTTTGTATTAATATTAGTATCTAAATTTAAATACGGATGTTGTTTCATTATCATAACAACCTCTTCTAAAGCAGTATTTCCAGCGCGTTCTCCAATTCCATTAATAGTACATTCTATTTGACGTGCACCATTTTGAATTCCTGCAATGGCATTTGCAGTAGCTAAACCTAAATCGTTATGGCAATGGCAAGAAATAATCACATTGTCTATACCTTTAACATTCTCTTTTAAATATTTTATTTTTGCCCCGTATTCATCTGGCAAACAGTATCCTGTAGTGTCCGGAATGTTTAAAACTGTTGCTCCGGCTTTAATAACTTTCTCTAAAACTCTTGCTAAATACTCATTATCTGTTCTACCTGCATCTTCTGCATAAAACTCAACATCTTCAACAAACTTTTTTGCATACGCTGTGGCTTCAAAGGCACGTTCAATTATTTTGTCTTGTGTAGAATTAAATTTATATTTAATATGAGATTCTGAAGTACCAATACCTGTATGTATTCTCGGTCTTTTTGCATATTTTAATGCTTGTGCAGCAACTTCTATATCCTTTTTATGTGCTCTGGTTAGACCACAAACTATTGCATTTTTTACTAATTTTGAAATTTCTTCAACAGATGTAAAATCACCTGGACTCGAAATTGGGAAACCCGCTTCTATAACATCTACTCCTAGTAAATCAAGTCGTTTTGCAATTACTAATTTTTGTTCTGTATTTAGCTTACAACCTGGGACTTGTTCTCCATCTCTTAACGTAGTGTCAAAAATTTGGACTCGATTTTTACTCATTTCTAATTTTTTTTTATCACTTTTGAATATCAAAAATATGGGTATACGTTTCTTAATATAGTAGTAAATATGGTTGTTTACTATATTCAAACGGATTGTATTTTTTGTAAACAATTAATTATCAATAAGATAAAAATAAAATAGTTACAATGGCTATTGATCAAAAAGATTCACTTTTTACTTTAATAAAGTCTCTTTCAAAATCTGAAAAACGACAATTTAAATTATATGTTGGCAGATTAGGTGGAAATGCAGAGGCAAACTTTATTTCTTTGTTTAATTTATTAGATAAAGTAAATGCATACGATGACAAGCTAATTTTAGAAAAGACCAATATAAAAAAACAACAAATTTCTAATACCAAAGCGCATTTATACCGTCAGATATTGGTGAGTTTACGTTTTAATCCTGTGCATCAAAATACGCGAACTCAAATTAGAGAACAATTTGATTTTGCCGCAATTCTATATAATAAAGGGCTTTATAAACAAAGTCTAAAAATATTAGACAAAGCAAAAGACATTGCCATTGCTAATGATGAAAATAATTTAGCCTATGAAATTGTTGAATTTGAAAAAGTAATTGAATCTCAGTACATTACACGAAGTATTAGTAATAGAGCTGATGAACTTACCATACAAGCAAAAGAATTAAGTTTAAGAAATATTAGAATTAGTAAATTATCTAACTTATCGTTACAATTATACAGTTTAATGCTACAAGCTGGTTATGTAAAAGATGATAAGGATTCTAAATTAGTAACTGATTATTTTGAAAAAAGATTGCCAAAATATAAGTTATCCGAACTTGGGTTTAAAGAAAAACTTTTTTTATATAAGGCATATTTATGGCATAGTTTAATTAAACAAGATTTTGTTTCTAGTTTTAAATATGCCCAAAAATGGGTAGATTTATTCGAAGAAAGGCCTGAAATGAAGAAACAAAATCCTGTTTTTTACCTTAAAGGGGTTAATTATTTAGCAGAATCTTTATATCTAATTAAGTATCGAAAAAAGTTTAATAAAGTACTTGAAACTCTTGACTTTGATATAAAAAATGATATGATTGTTTTAAATGAAAATACCAAAACATTGGCATTTTTATATTACAATCAAAACAAGTTAAATCTATATTTTTTAGAAGGAAAATTTACAAAAGGATTGGATTTTGTTCAAAAATTATTATTGGAAATTCAGCAATATGAAGAACATATAGATGCGCACCATACTATGGTATTTTACTACAAAATTGGATGCATGTATTTTGGGGCTGGAGATAATGAAAGCTGTATTTTTTATCTTGATAAAATAATACAGAATAAAGATTTAAAGATGCGAGAAGATCTGTTATGTTTTTCTAGAGTTTTAAATTTAGTTGCTCATTATGAGGCTGGTATAGATTCTAACATCGAAAAATTGATAGTTTCAACGTATAAATTTTTGTTGAAAATGAATGATTTACATCAAGTACAAAGGAAAATGATAGAATTTTTAAAGAATTTAAGCAATATTTATCCACAAGATTTAAGGAAAGAGTTTATTAAACTACACGCAGAATTAAAAAAATACGAAAACCATCCTTTTGAAAGACGTGCATTTTTATATTTAGATATATTATCTTGGTTAGAAAGTAAAATCTATAATGTGTCTGTAGAATCCATAATTCAAACAAAAGCAAAAAAACTCTTAAAATAAATTTGAATTAATTATTAGCAAATTAAAAAATATGTTACATATTTGTAACTTAATTATGAAAAACAGTATTATCAATATTATTTCTATAAAAGTCTCTGTAATTATTTGCAGGTGATTTAGGATTGTATTGTAATTTATAAATTATAAAACCTTCCTAAAATTTAGGAAGGTTTTTTTATTAAAAAAAAATGAATAGAAAAATAATAATTAGTGTCGTTTTAATTGAAGTCATTATCAGTACTATAATAAATTGATGCACTATTATTTTTAAAATTTTAAAAACCTGCATCAATGCTTTGATTCAGGTTTTTTTATAATATAATCATTGTAAAAAGAATCGAGTTAACTGTCATAAAAACAGAGTTTTATATAATAAAATTATAATGTGGCTATTGTAAAAAAAGCAAATGAAAAAATAATAAAATAAATGACTGAATTAAATTTGCGTCTTATTGAAAAATAAATAATAAAATCGATATTACTTTAAATATAATTTAAGATAATTAAAAAAGTATTAAATTAAATGCAACTAAATAAATATAGTAAAAGAGTAACCCAAGATCCAACACAACCAGCTGCACAAGCAATGTTATATGGAGTGGGACTATCTGATGATGATATGAAGAAGCCTCAAATTGGTATTGCAAGTACTGGTTATGATGGTAATCCATGTAATATGCACTTAAACGGATTGGCTGGAAAAATTAAAGAAGAAGTCAATAAAAATAATGAAGTCGGCTTAATTTTTAACACTATTGGTGTAAGTGATGGTATTTCTATGGGAACGTCAGGAATGAACTATTCCTTACCATCTCGTGATGTTATTGCCGATTCTATTGAAATAGTAATGAATTCACAAATTTACTATGGTTTGGTAACTGTGGTAGGTTGTGATAAAAATATGCCTGGAGCAATTATGGCAATGTTGCGTTTAAATCGTCCATCTTTAATGGTGTATGGTGGAACTATTGCTTCGGGAAAATACAACGGAAAAAAATTAAATATTGTTTCTGCTTTTGAAGCATTAGGACAAAAAATTGCTGGTGAAATCACCGATGAAGAATATAAAGAAATTATAAAAAATGCAATTCCAGGAGCAGGCGCATGTGGAGGAATGTACACAGCAAATACTATGGCTTCGTCAATTGAAGCAATGGGTTTTGCATTGCCTTACAATTCATCTATTCCAGCTGAAAATCCAAATAAAGAATCTGAAAGCGAACGAATTGCAGCAGCAATCAAAAATTTATTAGAGTTAGATTTAAAACCTTTAGATATTATCACTAAAAAATCGTTAGAAAACGCCGTAGCTTTGGTAAATGCTTTGGGAGGTTCAACAAATGCGGTTTTACATTATTTAGCAATTGCTCATGCAGCAGGTATTGAATTTACTTTGGAAGATTTTCAACGTATTAGCGATAAAACGCCTTTAATTGCCGATTTAAAACCAAGTGGAGAATACTTGATGGAAGACGTTCACGGAGTTGGAGGAACACCGGCTGTAATGAAATATTTATTAGAAAAAGGATTTTTACATGGAGAGTGTATGACTATTACAGGTAAAACATTGGCTGAAAATTTAGCAGATGTAAAACCTTTGAGTTTTGAAGACGATCAACAAGTAATTCATCCAACAGAAAAAGCGTTAAAATCGTCAGGAAATCTTCAAATATTATATGGAAACTTAGCTACTGAAGGTTCAGTTGCAAAAATTAGTGGAAATGAAGGTAATTTGTTTGAGGGAAAGGCAGTAGTTTTTAATAGTGAACAAGAAGCAAATGACGGTATTGGAGCTGGAAAAGTTTCAAGAGGAGATGTTGTTGTTATTAGATATGTCGGTCCAAAAGGAGGTCCTGGAATGCCAGAAATGTTAAAACCAACTTCTATGATTATGGGTGCTGGTCTTGGTAAATCTGTTGCTTTAATTACGGATGGACGTTTTTCAGGTGGAACGCATGGTTTTGTAGTAGGACATATAACTCCGGAAGCGCAATCAGGTGGTGGAATTGGATTGGTAAAAGATGGCGATATAATTGTAATTGATGCCGTTAATAAAACCATAAACATGAAAATTTCAGATGCAGAATTAACTGAAAGAAAAGCAAAGTGGACAGCACCAGCATTAAAACATACAAAAGGAATATTATATAAATACGCAAAAACCGTTTCTTCTGCTTCAGAAGGTTGTGTAACGGATAAATTTTAAACCTATGGAGACATTAAAAAACGAGGTTCAACAAAAAAACACTGCAACAACTGTTAAAATTACAGGAGCCGAGGCGGTTATAAAATGTTTGTTAGAAGAAAATGCTGATTTAGCATATGGTTATCCTGGAGGAGCCATTATGCCAGTATACGATGAAATTTATAATTATAGAAAAGATTTTCATCATGTATTAACCCGTCACGAACAAGGTGCTATTCACGCAGCTCAAGGTTTTGCACGTGTTACAGGGAAACCAGGAATTGTTTTTGCTACTTCTGGCCCAGGTGCTACAAATCTAGTTACTGGAATTGCCGATGCGCAAATAGATTCAACACCCTTGGTGTGTATAACAGGTCAGGTTGCTTCTCATTTATTAGGTTCTGATGCTTTTCAGGAAACCGATATTATTGGAATTTCAACTCCTGTTACTAAATGGAATTATCAAATAACCAAAGCTTCAGAAATTCCTGAAATAATTGCAAAAGCATTTTATATCGCTAAATCTGGTCGTCCAGGACCAGTGTTAATTGATATTACAAAAGATGCGCAATTTGGAGAAATAGATTTTTCATATAAAAAATGTGAAAAAATTAGGAGTTATAGAGCAATTCCGGCATTTGATATTGAAAAAATAAAGGAAGCCGCTGAAATTATAAATAGCGCTAAAAAACCATTTATTGTTTGGGGGCAAGGCGTTATAATTGGCGAAGCAGAGCAAGAGTTTAAGAACTTTATAGAAAAAACTAACATTCCTTCTGCTTGTACCGGTTTAGGACTTTCGGCGTTGGATACAGCACATCCATTAAATGTTGGTATGGTTGGTATGCACGGTAATTATGCGCCAAATGTATTAACCAATTCTTGTGATGTTTTAATTGCTATTGGGATGCGTTTTGACGACCGTGTTACTGGAAATTTAGCAACGTATGCAAAACAAGCAAAAGTTATTCATTTAGAAATTGATCCTTCAGAAATTGATAAAAACGTAAAAACAGATGTTGCGGTTTTAGGTTCAGTAAAGGAAACTTTAGTAGAAATAATGCAATATGTTGATAAAGCAGATCATAGCGTTTGGATGCAAGAATTTGATAAATTATATCAGATTGAAAAAGAAACTGTAATCGACGATCAATTAAATCCAACTAAAGAAGGCTTAACAATGGGTGAAGTTTTAGGAGGAATAAATAAGGAAACTGATGGAGATGCAGTAATTGTAACTGATGTAGGTCAACACCAAATGTTTGCTTGGCGTTATGCCAACTTTACAAAAACAAGAAGTAATGTTACTTCTGGCGGATTGGGAACTATGGGGTTTGCACTGCCAGCAGCGATTGGCGCTAAACTAGGTGTTCCAAATCGTGAAGTAATTGCAATTATTGGTGATGGAGGGTATCAAATGACTAGTAATGAATTAGGTACAATACTTCAAACAAAAGCGGCAGTTAAAATTGTTGTTTTAAATAATGGTTATTTAGGAATGGTGCGTCAATGGCAAGAACTATTTTTTGACAAACGTTATGCTTCCACAGAAATGGTGAGTCCAGATTTTGTAA
This sequence comes from Lutibacter sp., assembly GCF_040883305.1. GTDB lineage: Bacteria > Bacteroidota > Bacteroidia > Flavobacteriales > Flavobacteriaceae > Lutibacter. The sequence goes on along the minus strand of NZ_JBFLKT010000070.1, from coordinate 4,595 downwards.
AATTAGCACAAGCGTATGATATTGAAGCACAAAGAGTTTCAAAGCGTGAAGATTTAGCAGAAGCAATACAAACAATGGTACAATCAAAAGAAGCCTATTTTCTTGAAGTAGTTATTGAAAAAGAAGACAATGTTTTTCCAATGATACCAACAGGAGCAAGTGTTTCAGATATAAGATTAAGTTAATTATGGAAACAATTATAAATTTTACATTTTCAGTATATACAGAAAATAACGTAGGAATATTAAACCGCCTTTCAGCAATATTTTTAAAACGTCATATTAATATAGAAAGTATGGCAGTTTCAAAATCTGAAATAGACAATGTTCACAGATTTACTTTTGTAGTAAATATTTCAGAAATACAAGCCTATAAATTAGTAGGGCAATTAGAAAAGCAAATAGAAGTGATTCGTGCTTTTTACCATACGAAAGATGAGATAATTTATCATGAAACTGCACTGTTTAAAATTTCAAACGTGCATTTATATGATGAGAAAATTCAGAATAAATTAAAATTTAGAAGAGCTCATATTATTTCAATTACTGAGCGCTATTTTGTAATTGAGGCTTCCGGTTTAAAAGAAGATATTGATAATATGTACGATAAACTAAAACCTTATGGATTGTTGCAATTTGTGCGTTCGGGTAGAATTGCAATTACAAAACCTAAAATGGCTATTTCAGAATTATTACAGGAAATAAACTAGGTTTGAAGTCAGAAGTTGGAGGATTGGACGGAGTGCAGTGGCTGATCGAAATCTAAGCCATTATATCAAATAGAATAAATAATTAAATAGATTAACAAAAAATAAAAATGACAAATTATTTTAACACACTTTCATTAAGAGATAAATTAGATCAGTTAGGAAAATGTAGATTTATGGATCCTACAGAATTCAGTGATGGTGTAGCAGCTTTAAAAGGAAAGAAAATAGTAATTGTAGGTTGTGGAGCGCAAGGTTTAAACCAAGGTTTGAATATGAGAGATTCTGGTTTAGATGTTTCTTATACATTAAGACCAGCAGCAATTTCAGAAAAAAGACAATCGTTTTTAAATGCTTCTGAAAACAATTTTGCAGTAGGAACTTATGAAGAAATGATTCCAACAGCAGATTTGTTAATCAATTTAACTCCAGATAAACAACATACCGCAGTAGTTTCTGCAGTAATGCCTTTAATGAAAAAAGGTGCAACTTTATCGTATTCTCATGGTTTCAATATTGTTGAAGAAGGAATGCAAGTCCGTAAAGACATTACGGTAATTATGGTAGCGCCAAAATCACCAGGTTCTGAAGTTAGAGAAGAATTTAAACGAGGTTTTGGAGTGCCAACTTTAATAGCGGTGCATCCAGAAAACGATCCTGAAGGAAAAGGTTGGGACTATGCAAAAGCATATGCAGTCGGAACTGGTGGACATACAGCAGGAGTGTTAGAGTCTTCATTTGTTGCTGAAGTAAAATCGGATTTAATGGGGGAGCAAACCATACTTTGTGGATTGTTACAAACAGGATCTATTTTATGTTTCGATAAAATGGTTGATGAAGGAGTTGATCCGGGTTATGCATCAAAATTAATTCAATATGGTTGGGAAACAATTACCGAAGCTTTAAAACACGGTGGAATTACCAATATGATGGATCGTTTATCAAATCCAGCAAAAATTGCGGCATTTAATGCTTCCGAAGAATTAAAAGACATTATGCGTCCGTTATTTCAAAAACATATGGATGATATTATGAGTGGTCATTTCTCAAAAACAATGATGGAAGATTGGGCAAATGATGATGTAAACTTATTAACTTGGAGAGCAGCAACAGGTGAAACAGCATTTGAAAAAACACCTGCAGCTGATGTGGAAATTTCAGAACAAGAATATTTTGACAATGGAGTTTTAATGATTGCGATGGTGAAAGCTGGGGTTGAATTAGCTTTTGAAGCAATGACAGAATCTGGTATTATAGAAGAATCTGCTTATTATGAGTCGTTGCATGAAACACCTCTAATTGCAAACACAATTGCACGTAAAAAATTATTTGAAATGAACCGTGTAATTTCTGACACTGCAGAATATGGCTGTTATTTATTTGACCACGCGTGTAAGCCTTTAATTGCAGATTACGTTAAAAAAACACCAAGTAATTTTGTTGGAAGACCATTTAATGATGGTTCAAATGGTGTTGATAATAAAGAATTAATTGAAGTAAATGATGTAATTAGAAATCACCCTGTTGAAGAAATTGGAGAATTTTTAAGAGCATCTATGACGGCAATGATTAAAATAGTTTAAAGCAAAAGTTTTGAGTGAAACTATTAAAAATAGTATTTCATTAGAAGAAATATACAAAGCTCAACAGAGCATTAAAGGAGTTGTAAAAGCAACTCCTTTGGTGTTTATGAAGAATTTTTCTGAATATTACAATGCTAATATTTATTTTAAAAGAGAGGATTTACAAGTAGTTCGTTCTTATAAAATTAGAGGAGCCTACAATAAAATTCAAGGCTTATCAAAAGAAGAGTTACAAAATGGAATTGTTTGCGCTAGTGCAGGAAATCATGCACAGGGTGTGGCTTTTGCATGTAACAAATTAGAAGTATATGGTACCATTTTTATGCCAGTAACAACTCCGCTTCAAAAAATTGAGCAGGTGCGCATGTTTGGCGGTATTTTTATAGAAGTTAAATTGTTTGGAGATAGTTTTGATGACAGTCAAAAAGCTGCAGCTCAATTTTGCGAGCTTCATAAAAGCACTTTTGTACATCCATTTGACGATTTAGCTGTAATTGCGGGTCAAGGTACCATTGGATTAGAAGTTATTAATGATATTGATACAGAAATAGACTATTTATTTATGCCAGTTGGAGGTGGAGGTTTAGCATCAGGAGTTGGAAGTGTATTTAAAGCTTTAAGTCCAGCCACAAAGTTAATCGGAGTTGAACCAAAAGGAGCACCCTCATTAACAAATTCATTAGAAAAAGGTGAAAATACTACCTTAACTAAAATAGAAAAATTTGTTGATGGCGCAGCTGTAAAGCGCATTGGCGAGTTAACATTTGAGTTTTGCAAAGATTTATTAGACGGTACAGACACTATTTGCGAAGGTTTAATTTGTGCTACAATTTTAAAGGTATATAATGAAAATGCTTTGGTGGTAGAACCTGCGGGAGCACTTTCAATAGCTGCTTTAGAACAACATAAAGAACAAATTAAAGGAAAAACGGTTGTTTGTATAGTAAGTGGAGGTAATAATGATATTACCCGAATGGAGGAAATGAAAGAACGTGCTTTGCTATATCAAGGTTTAAAACATTATTTTATTATCCGATTTCCACAAAGGGCAGGTGCTTTAAAAGAGTTGGTGGTTGATGTTTTAGGACCAGATGATGACATTTCATATTTTGAATACACCAAAAAAAATAATAGAGATAAAGGGCCAGCTGTAGTTGGAATAGAATTAAAATCTAAAGACGATTTTGAACCTTTAGTAAAAAGAATGGAACAAAAAGGGTTTTTAGGAGAGTATTTAAATGACAATCCACAACTTTTTCAATTCTTGATTTAATAAAATGAAGGTCTTTGATAAATTAATTGTTAATTATAAGCGGTATTCATTGAAATATTGTTAATTATTAAACAAATTGATGTTTGCTTTAAAAATTTACGTACTATTGTACCAATGGAAATACAGAATTATAAATTATTAATTACACGTCGCTTCACTCGTCGCCCCTTGAGGGCTTAAATTTCTATTGATTACGGTGCGTCCGTTTTCACATTTCAAAAAACATCAAAATATATTTATAAAATTTAAAAAGTAATCAATGAAAGTTGCTATTGCTAATATATCGCATATTAAATATGCAGAAATAATTTGTAAGACTATTGAAGAGTCTGCAAAAGTTAGAGGTACTGGGATCGCACAAAGAACTCCGGAATACATTATAAAAAAAATTAGCACAGGTGATGCCGTAATTGCTATTGAAAATGATGAATTTGCTGGGTTTTGTTATATAGAAACCTGGGACAATGCTTCTTTTGTGGTAAACTCTGGGTTAATTGTACATCCTGATTATAGAAACCAAGGATTGGCAAAAACCATCAAAAAGAAAATCTTAGAGTATTCAAAAGAAAAGTATCCTGAAGCAAAGATTTTTGGAATTACTACTGGTTTGGCTGTTTTAAAAATCAATTATGAATTAGGCTATCAACCAGTAACTTTTTCGGAATTAACCACAGATGAAGCCTTTTGGAATGGCTGTAGAACCTGCAAAAATTTTGATGTTTTAACAAGAACAGAGCGTAAAATGTGTTTGTGTACCGGAATGTTATATGATCCAAAACACGAAAAAAAAATAAAAACACACAAATACAATTCAAAGGTATTAAGCAGATTAAAAAGAATAAAACAAGCATTATTTTTAAAAAAGAATAATAAATAGAATCATGGAAAAAGTTGTAGTTGCATATAGTGGAGGTTTAGACACATCATATTGTGTAAAATATTTACAAAACGAACTAAATTTGGAAGTTCATAGTGTATTGGTAAATACAGGCGGTTTTTCTTCGGAAGAACTAAAAGTTGTGGAAGCAAAAGC
>NZ_JBFLKT010000439.1:0-3326 GCF_040883305.1 Lutibacter sp. | reverse complement strand
TAAAAAGTTTAAAATTACAAAGTGGATAACTAGTTTAAAGCCAAAATATATGAGTCATTTAAAAGAGCAATGTATTAATTCATCTAAAGTGTTAAAGTATTTTTTGTTGTTTTTAGTAATTACAATAATATCTTGTAAATCTGAAGATACGCTTCAACTTACTGATAATGGCGCTTCTAATTATGAAATTGTTATTAAAACAGACGCTACAAATGTTGTAAAAGCTGCTTCTGAAGTTTTACAAAATTATATTGAAAAAATTTCAACAGCTAAAATTCCAATTGTATCGGAAGAAAATCAATCTGAAGGTAAACAACAGCTTTTTATTGAAGTCCAGGATATTGAAAAGAATCAACTGAAAATAACGACTGATAATGACAATATTTTTATTGTTGGAGGTTCAGATTCAGCAGTACAAAATGCAGTTTATGATTTTTTAGAAAGCTATTTGAACTGTAAATGGTACACACCTGCTGTTGAAGAGATTCCGACTTCAAAAAATATAACTATTGAAAATAACATTAATTATTCATATACTCCAAGTATCACCACAAGAACGGTACATTCTAAATTGTTTTATCAAAATCCAGAATTTGCGGCGAAACATAAAGTAACTTCAGTAGCTTTTCCTTATTATGTGCCTTCAGCACGAGTGCATACATTTAATAAATTTATTCCAGAGGAAGTTTTTTACAAGAATACCCCTGAATATTATGCTTTACGAGGTTCAAAACGATTGCCAACACAATTGTGTTTAACAAACGATAAAGTATATGAAATTGTAAAAGATTCTGTAGCTTCTTTGTTTACACAATTCCCAGAATCAAGTGTAATTTCTGTTAGTAGTAACGATAATACGCAATATTGTACTTGTGAAAACTGTACGAGAATTGATGCAATAGAAGGAAGTCCAAGTGGTACAATGATTCAGTTTGTAAATAAAATTGCAGCAGCTTTTCCAGATAAAACAATTTCTACATTAGCCTATCAATATACGCGGAAACCTTCCAAAACAAAGCCTTTAAGCAATGTTTTAATTACATTATGTTCTATAGAATGTGACAGAAGTGCACCAATTGTTGATAATTGTACTGATTTTACGGAGGATTTAAAAGGGTGGAAACAAATAACTGAAAACATTAGAATTTGGGATTATACCACCCAGTTTACCAATTTCTTAGCGCCGTTTCCAAACTTACATACGTTGCAGCCAAATATTCAGCTATTTAGTGAAAATAATGCAAAATGGGTGTTCGAACAACACAGTCATAATCCAAGTGAATTGTTTGAACTACGTTCTTACATAACTGCGAAATTATTATGGAATCCAAATCTAAATATTGAAGAACTAATTATAGAATTTACAAATGGTTATTATAAAGAATCAGGAATTTATGTAAAAAAATATATTGATTTGATTCACAAAAAGATACAAGAAGATAACGATTTTTTCTTGTTTTTATATGGAGATCCATCACAGGCATTTGAGTCATTTTTAAATTCAACATTATTAAAACAATACGAAAGTTTTTTTAATGAAGCAGAAAAAGTAGCCAATGCACCAGAAGTTTTAGAACGCATTCAAAGTGCAAGAATTAGTGTTGATTATGCCATTTTAGAAGCTTGTAAAAAAGGGATTTCTAACGATTTTCAATTGTTTATTTTAGGAGAAAATGGAGAAAAAATTATAAATCCCTATGTAAATGAAAAGCTAATCAATTTTTACGAAACCTGTAAAAAGAACAATATTTCTTTAATGAACGAAATGGGTTTTACTGTAGAAGAGTATTATCATGGTTACAAAAAATCATTAGAAGTTGCAACTCAACCAAATAAAGCCATTGAAAAAAAAGTAACTTTATTAACCAAGCCCAAAAAATATGCAAATGAAGACCCTCAAACTTTAACCGATGGTGCTTTAGGTGGAAGTAATTTTTATGCAAATTGGTTAGGGTTTGAAGGCAATCATTTAGAAGCAATTATCGATTTAGAAAAAGCTACAACTGTAAGTTCGGTTTCAACTGCTTTTTTACAAGTGACCAATCATATTGTGTTTTTTCCTAAAAGTGTTTCTTATTATTTTTCAAATGATAACAAAAATTTTGTAAAACTTGGTACTATAAAAAACAATGCGCCATTATCTAAAACAAGCAAGATAAACGATATAAAATACTTTAATTTAGAATTTTCAAAAGTAGAAGCGAGATATATAAAAATTCTAGCAGAAAATATGAACGAAGCTCCATTTTGGCACCATGCAGCAGGTTTGCCTTCGTGGATTTTTGCTGATGAAGTTCTAATCAATTAAAATTTTCAAATGAAAAATTTCATTTTTATAGGATTAACTTTAATCGTATTATTAAGTTGTTCTAAAGAAAAAACGTTAAAAATAACATCTCCAAATACTAATATAGCCGTGAAGGTTCACGTTAAGAATGGAAATGTAAAATACGTTATAAATTTTAAGGATTCGGTGCTTATTAAACCATCAAATTTGGGTTATTTATTGAAAAATTCAAAACCTATGAATGGAAATTTTTCAGTAAATGATTTTAAAATTTCAAGTTCGAATTCTACGTGGTCTCAGGTTTGGGGTGAGAATAAAGTGATAACTGATAATTTTAATAAATTAGAAATATTTCTACAAGAAAAAGTGGAACCATTTCGAAAAATGAATGTTGTTTTTAAAGTGTATGATGATGGTGTTGGTTTTAGATACGAAATTCCAAAGCAAGCAAATTTAGACAGTATTTTAATAATGGAAGAGTTGACAGAATTTAATTTCTCTAAAAATTTTGATGGTTGGTTTACCCCTGCAAACTTTGATTCTTACGAGCAATTATATCAAAATGCACCTTTAAATACAATTGAAAGCGCAAATACACCAATAACTTTTGAATCTGACAATCAGTTTTTTGTAAGTATTCACGAAGCAAATTTAACCGATTATGCGGATATGACATTGCTTAAGAATAAAGACAAAGAATTTTCTTTTAAAAGTGATTTAGTTCCTTGGCCAGATGGTATAAAAGTTAAAACAAGTACACCAATGGTTTCACCTTGGCGTACTATTCAAATTGTTGATAAAGCCAAAGATTTGGTTAACTCTAACTTAATTGTAAATTTAAACGAACCTAATAAAATTGAAGACACTTCTTGGGTTCAACCAATGAAGTATGTCGGGATTTGGTGGGGAATGCATTTAGGAACTCACACATGGACTTTGGGCGAACGACACGGAGCAACTACAACTGCAACAAAAAAATATATAGATTTTGCATCCAATAATAATATTTCAGGAGTTTTGGTCGAAGGTTGGAATACAG
>NZ_JBFLKT010000069.1:0-4982 GCF_040883305.1 Lutibacter sp. | reverse complement strand
GTTGCCGCATTAGCACAAATTGGAACTGAAAACTTTATTGAATTTGCCATTCTTTTAGCTTTTATGATGGGTTTTTTACAAGTTGTATTCGGTTTTTTTAAATTGGGTTTTTTAGTGAATTTTTTATCAAGGCCAGTTATAAGTGGATTTACATCAGCCGCAGCTTTAATTATTGGATTAAATCAATTAAAACATTTGTTGGGTGTTCAAATTGTGCGAGATAATAAAATTCATACGTTAGTTTTAGACGCATTTCAAAATATAAAAGAAATAAATTGGCTCACTTTTGTAATAGGAGTTGTTTCCATATTAATATTGGTTTTTCTAAAACGTATAACAACAAAAATCCCTGCAGCATTGGTAGTGGTTGTTTTAGGTATTGTATTGGTTAGAGTGTTTCATTTAGAGCAATTTGGTGTTCAAATATTAGGTGAAATACCAAAAGGGTTACCTGAATTCACAATTCCTAGATTTGAAAAAAATACGTTGATTGATTTATTTCCAATAGCATTAACACTATCTTTTATTGCCTTTTTGGAAGCAATATCAGTTGCCAAAGCAATTGAAATAAAACATACCGATTATAAAATAAGTCCAAATCAAGAATTAATTGCAATAGGTTTAGGAAACATTGTGGGGTCTTTCTTTCAAACATATCCTGCAACAGGAGGTTTGTCTAGAACTGCGGTTAACAATCAAACTGGAGCTAAAACACCGTTGGCCGCAATAATTTCGGGGTTAATTGTTAGTATAACATTACTATTTTTAACACCAGTTTTTTTCTATTTGCCAAAAGCTGTACTAGGAGCAATAATTGTAGTTGCTGTTTATGGATTACTCGATTTTTCAATGCCAAAAGAATTGCTAACCTATTCAAAAAGAGAACTAATAATTTTAAATATTACATTAATTGTTACTGCTACAGTAGGAATAAAAGAAGGAATATTTATTGGAATTATTTTATCCTTAGCAATGCTAATTTATAGAAGCACAAAACCACATTTTGCAGTTTTAGGACAAGTGAATGATACCCATTTTTATAGAAATGTGAATCGATTTGAAGGACTTCTAAACATTTGTGATGATATATTAATCGTTCGGTTTGATGCTCAACTATACTTTGCAAATGTGTCATTTTTTAAAGATAAGTTAGATGAGTTTGTTTCTGAAAAAGGATCTAAACTAAAACTTATAATTATTGATGGTGAAAGTATAAATAGTATAGATAGCTCTGGTATTTTTATGCTGAAGGATGAAATTAATAAGTACAAAAATAAGGGAATTGAGATTGCTTTTAGCGGATTAAAAGGACCAGTTAGAGATATTTTAGATAAAAGTGATATTATAAAAACAATAAACTATGCTAATTGTTTTATGAGTATTCAAGAAGCAGTAGATGTGTTCGAAGATCGAAAAAAAAATAAGGAAATTGAGGTTAAATATTTTGATTTTATTAATCAAACAAACCGTTAAAATAATCTAAATTTTTCACATAATGTAACCTCGATTACAAATAGATATTTACAATCTTGTAGATTTGGGAAAAGAGAAATAAGTTTAACAAAATAAAAATCAGATAATTATGAAAGTAGAACAATTGTTTACGGGCTGCTTGGCAGAGATGGCTTACTATATCCACTCAAATGGAGAAGCGGCAATTATTGATCCTTTAAGAGAAACTGAACCATATATAGAAATGGCAAAAGCTGATGGAGCTAAAATTAAATATGTGTTTTTAACGCACTTTCATGCAGATTTTGTTTCTGGTCAGGTAGATTTAGCAAAAAAGACTGGTGCAACCATAGTTTTTGGTCCAAATGCCAATCCAAATTACGATATTCATTCAGGTAAAGATGGAGAGGAATTTAAAATAGGAGCCTTAACGCTTAAATTATTACACACTCCTGGTCACACAATGGAGTCTTCATCTTATTTATTAATAGATGAAAAAGGAAATAAACCTTATGTGTTTACTGGAGATTGTTTATTTATTGGTGATGTTGGAAGACCAGATTTAGCAGTGAAATCAGACTTAACACAAGATGATTTAGCTGGTCATTTATTTGATTCTCTTCGTAATAAAATTATGATATTACCAGATGATATTATTGTATATCCAAACCATGGTGCAGGTTCAGCTTGCGGGAAAAACATGAGTTCAGAGACTTTTGATACCCTTGGAAATCAAAAGAAAACAAATTATGCTTTAAGAGCGGATATGACAAAGGAGGAATTCATTAAAGAAGTTACCACAGGCTTAAAACCAGCTCCACAATACTTTGGGAATAATGTTAGAATGAATAAAGGGGTAAATACGAGTATTGATGAAATTTTAAAAAGAGGAACAACACCAATAGATGCAGATTCATTTAAAGAAATGAGTGAACAAGACGATATTTTAGTTGTTGATACCCGTTCCAAGGAATTATATACAGAAGAAGGTACAGTTCCAGGTGCCTGGTATATTGGAGTAGAAGGTGGTTTTGCACCATGGGTTGGAGCATTGATTAAGGATATTAATCAGAAAATAATTTTTATTGCCGAAGAAGGAAGAGAACATGAGGTTGTTACACGTTTTTCTCGTGTTGGTTATGATAATATAAGGGGGTATTTGCGTGGAGGAATTCATTCCTGGTTGGCAGCAGGTCATAAAGTTGATAAAATAGGCTCTATTTCTGCTGTAAAATTTGCAAATAAACTAAAAGAAGGAGCTCTTGATGTAGCTTTGGATGTTAGAAAAGAATCTGAATACCAATCTGAACATGTAAAAGGAGTAGAAAATTTCCCATTAGATAATATTCATACAAATTTTGCTGAAATTAAACCAGATAAGGAGTATGTTTTACATTGCGCAAGTGGGTATCGCTCTTTAATTGCAGCATCTATTTTTATGGCTAATGGTGTTAAAAAAGTAACTGATGTTAGAGGTGGTTTTAAAGATATAAAAGATACAGGTGTGGAACTTACAGAATATGTTTGCCCAACAACATTGCTATAAAATGTTCTTTTTTAATTTAATATTTAGGGAGTTTTTTAACTCCCTTTTTTTATGAATTTTATTTAAAATTCGTAACTTTAGTTACTGCAAACTAATAATTGAAACCATAGCTTTGTAAAAAAACAATTAAAGAGTAAATGAAGACTACACTAAAACTATCATTATTAATTTTTATTTCAATTTTAACGTTAAGTTGTAATAGTAAAAATAATTCTAAAACTGATAATCAGTTAGGAGAAATTAAGCGTATTTCTGCTTTAGAATTTAAAGAAAAATCTAAAAACAATACTATTATAGATATTAGAACTCCACGAGAATTTAACCAAGGTTATATTGAAGGAGCAATTAATATTAATTATTACGATAAAACATTCTTAGAGCAAGTAGCTAAACTTGATAAAAGCAAACCAATATATATTTATTGTAGATCGGGAAGTAGAACTTCATCTGCAGCGAAAAAACTTAAAAATTTAGGATTTTTGGAAGTAAATGATCTAGAAGGAGGTATTATAAGTTGGGCTAAAAACCAATATAAAATAGTAAAATAATGATGTTTAAAAAAATTTCAATACTACTGATAGTTACAATCTTATTCTCTTGTAACAAAGGTTTTTCAGAAAAGGAAAAAGAAGAATACACTTTAAAAGGTAAAGAAATTGCACAAGCTTCATTTAAAGCGTTAAGTACAGAATTGATGGCGCAAATGAAGGCTGGTGGGCCAGCACAAGCAGTACCTTTTTGCAAAGAACAAGCAAGACCTATTTTAAATGAAGTTGCATCAAAATATGATGTAACAATTGTAAGGTCTTCAGACCAATTAAGAAGCTGTAAAATAGAGCCAACAGAAAGAGAATTAGATATTATAAATGATTATAAGAATTCAGTTGAAGAAAACAAGGAATTAAAACCAATTGTTGAAATTGATGCAACAGGTAATAAACATTTTTATGCACCAATAATTGTACAAGCTAACTGTTTAGTTTGCCATGGTAAGGTAAATGAAACGATGTCTGTTAAAACAGATTCAATAATAAAATTAACGTACCCTTTTGATATTGCTACGGGTTATAGTGAAGGTGATGTTAGAGGTGTCTGGAGTATCACATTTAATAAATAGCACATAAATTATGGCAAAAGTAGTTGTTTTAGGAGCTGGAATTTCTGGTCATACAGCAATTTCATATTTAAGTAAATACTTAAAAAAAGACCATGAAGTTATTATGGTTTCACCCAACAGTAATTTTCAATGGGTTCCATCAAATATTTGGGTTGGAGTTGGATTAATGACACCAGATCAAGTGAAATTTAAGTTAGCACCGGTTTATAAAAAATTGGGTGTAAATTACAAACAAGCATTAGCTATTTCTATAAATCCAGAAGGAGATGCTGAGCATAATACTGGGTTTGTTACTATTAAATATGTTTCAGAAAATGAAAAGGATACTATAGAAAAAGTCCCATACGATTATTTAATAAACGCAACAGGACCAAAACTAAATTTTGAAGCTACAGAAGGGTTAGGACCAAAATATTTCACAGAATCTGTTTGTACCTATGACCATGCTTCTCACGCATGGGCAAAACTTGAAGATTCTTTAAAGAAAATGGAAAATGGTGAAAAACAAACCTTTTTAATTGGAACAGGTCACGCATTGGCAACGTGTCAAGGTGCTGCGTTTGAGTATGTGTTAAATATTGCTTTTGAAATAAAGAAACGAAAATTAATGCATTTGGCAGATTTGGTGTGGATAACCAACGAATATGAGTTAGGAGATTTTGGAATGGGAGGTGCATACATTAAAAGAAATGGTTATGTAACTCCAACTAAAATATTTGCTGAATCAATTTTGAAAGAATATGGTATTCGATGGATTAAAAGAGCAGGGGTTCAAAAAATAGAAAAAGGAGTAGCACATTTTGAAAATTTAGAAGGAGAACACAGAACTGTAAACTTTGATTTTGCAATGCTAATTCCTGGTTTTGC
>NZ_JBFLKT010000438.1:0-5561 GCF_040883305.1 Lutibacter sp. | reverse complement strand
TCTACTAACAATGGTAGGGTTTCTCATGCGCAATTATTTATTGGAAAAGAAGGTTCTGGTGTATTACAAATGGCAATTGCTTATGCACAATATATTTTAGCTTCTAATAGCAATGATCCAGAAATGGTCGCTATTAAATGTGAAAAATTAATGCATCCTGATTTACATTTTGCATTTCCAGTTGCAACTAATGAAAACATTAAAAGCAAACCGATAAGTAATGATTTTTTAGAAGAATGGCGCGATTTTGTTAAAAACAAACCTTATGGAAATTTATTTGAATGGTTGCAATCTATTGGCGTTGAAAATAAACAAGGACAAATAGGTGTTGACGAAGCAGAACAAATTGTAAAATCATTAAAGCTAAAAAGTTACGAAGGTGGTTTTAAAATAATGATAATTTGGATGGCCGAAAAAATGAATAATTCTGCTTCTAACAAATTATTAAAATTATTAGAAGAACCTCCTGAAAAAACGGTATTTTTATTAGTTGCTGAAGACGAACAGCAGCTAATTACAACTATAAAATCTCGTTGTCAAATATTGCATTTTCCATTATTATCTAACCAAGTTATTGAAAAAGGATTGATTGAAAAAGAAGGTACCGATCAACCTATTGCAGCACAAATTGCGCATCAGGCAGATGGGAATTTTAACAAAGCACTGCATTTATTACACAATGATAATGCCGATGAACAATTTGAGCAATGGTTTATTACCTGGATAAGAGCTGCGTTCAAAGCAAAAGGAAACGCTGCGGTAATTCAGAATTTAATTAGTTGGAGCGAAACTATTGCAAAAAGCGGAAGAGAAACTCAAAAACGATTTTTAAAATACTGTTTACAGTTTTTTAGACAAGCTATGTTGTTAAATTATAGTGCCGATTCTTTAGTTTTTTTAGAGCCAAAAACGCCTGGTTTTAAGTTAGATAATTTTGCGCCTTTTATACATAGTGGCAATATTTTGGAAATAACAAAAGAATTAAATGAAGCCATATATCATATCGAACGTAATGGAAATGCAAAAATTATTTTGTTAGATTTATCAATAAAATTAACGCGCCTTTTACATACTAAAGAAACCAATTAATTATGTCGATTTTCAATAATAATTCAGCTGAAATTTTACTGTTGTTATTCTTTATAATAACTTATTTTTTATCAGTTGTTGAAAAAATAGCTGATTGGAAAAACACTATATTATATTATACCAATCATTTTAAAAATACGGTACTTTATAAAATGATTCCACTTTTATTGGTTCAGGTTTTAATTTTTGAAATTGCCGCATTACTTTTATTAAGTATAGGTCTTTATTTTTTGGTTTCAGAAAACTCAATTACTATCGCTAAAATAGGATTGGAAATTTCTGCGCTTACCTTATTACAATTTTTGGTAGGACAACGATTGGCTAAAGATTATCCTGGAGCAATGAATATTGCAGTATACTTTATTTTAAATATTATTGGAATTTATTTATTAACTTAAAATATTGATTATGAAATTATTAGGAATAGGTTCTCGCATTAAACATTTCGAATTTGGTTTGGGTGTAATTACCAATGTAACCTCAAAACATTATTGGGTTACTTTTATTGAAAACGGATTGGAAACTATTGATTTAGATAGTGATTTTGAAGTTATTGAAGGCGTTGAAGATGATGTTGATACTATTAGTTTCTACGAAGTAGAAACCACACTTAAAAACATGCTCAAACAATGGTCAGATATTTCTGAAATTATTCCAATCGGAGATCGTTGGAAAGGTGGAAAAATAATACTTGAACCAAAAGACACTACTTTAGCAAGTAAAGAAATTCCAATTGACACGTTCTTTCATAAAATTGTTATGGTAAGAGATCGCATTAGAGTTATGGAACAAAAAATAAATTCAAGTAAATTAGATGATCAAGATAAGGTAGATTTACAACAATATATTACTCGAATTTATGGAAGTTTAACCACGTTTAATGTGTTATTTAAAATAAAAGAACAGCAATTTTCAGGAGCCAAAAGTAAGTAAAATTTCAGTATAATTGCTACAAAAAATAAAAGCCTTTAATGTATATTAAAGGCTTTTTTTATCTGATTATTAATAATTTATATGTTATTTTTTAGCAAAATCTTGATTTAATAATTCTAAAATAGCACTTGTAACATTTAAGTTGTCATCTCCATACATTACAGTTCCGTTTCCAGAAGTCCCTAAAACTAAATTTAAACCATTAGCTTTGGAATAAACCGATACAAAACTATCTACTTTTTTAGTAATAGCTTCGCTTAATTTTTGATTTTCTTGCTGTAATACTTGTCCAGCTTGTTGCTGTCTAGCTTGTAAACCCTGCTGCTCTTGCTGCAATGCTTGTTCTGTTTCAGCTCTTTTAGAAACAGACATTTTTTGAGCGTTTTGATAATATTCTTGCACTTTGGTTTGAAAAGGTGCAGAGATACTATCCAATTCTTTTGCCATAACCTCTTGTTTTTCTTTTAAGGTCTCTTCCAAAGCTTTTGTTCCGTCATAATCTTTCATTAAATCTTCAACATTAATGTAAGCTATTTTTGTTTGATTACAAGATGCAAATAGAATTACAAAAGCAATTAATAGTAATTTTTTCATGTTTTTAATTTTTGGTTCTTTTAAAATTTTTGCGAATATATAAACAAAATAGATAGTTTATATTATTATTTTTAATTATTCGATTAATTTATACTAAAATATAATACTATAATTAATCTTTATTAAAAATGGACTAAATAGCTCAAATATACTCGTGTTTTAAAAATAATGGAAGGCAATAAATAGATTCAGGGATAAAAACTCGTTAAAAGAGCTTAAAATCGATTTTACGTGTTTTTTATGATGTAAATTAAAGAAGAATACTCTTTTGAAGACGCTGCCTTTAAATTTGACTTTAAACCAACATAAAATGCCTTTAGAAAATTAGATTTAGACGTTTTATATTTTTCACTTAACAACGAAACATAAAACGAATCAAATTTCATTGGAAGTGTTTTAACAACATCCATTTGTTCTTTTAAAAAAAGTTTTTGAATCGCAGTTTTTGAAAAATGCCATAAATGTCGTGGCACATCAAAAGCTGCCCAATATTGTTTATAATGCAAAGCATCATAACTTTTAAAATTTGGAACTGCAACAACCAAAACTCCATTTGGCTTTAATAAGGATTTTAATTTTGAAATGTATGTTTCTAAGTTCGGCACATGTTCTAATACATGCCATAAAGTTATGACATCAAATTTTTCTGATTCTAATTCATTAATATCCGTAAAAATACTTGAATCCGATTTCTTATTAATTTTTGATTTAGTTAAGTTTCTTGCATTTTCATTTGGCTCTACTCCTACAACATTCCAACCATTATTTTTGCAAATTGCTAAAAAATCTCCTGTACCACATCCAATATCTAATAACTTTTTTTCTGAAGTTTTAAATGAATTAATAAGTTTTAATTTTTTATTTAGAGCATACTTTTTTACAATTTGATACACTTTATCTACAACAGATTTTTTAGCATCTGTATGTGAAATATAATCTAAACTCTGGTAATACAAATACAAATCCTCAACTTTTGGTTGGGGAAACGTTTCTAGCATATCGTACTCAGCATTGTACAGTAAATCAAATTTTTTATTTGAAACGGTATAATCTATACAACTTAAATATGGTGTTTTTTCTAAATTCATTTAAACAATAATTAAAAACAATTCACAATTATTAATTGATAATTAAACAATAACATCGCGCTATGTATTCCTACCTTAGCAGGAATGACATTGTGGTATAAAACAATCATGAATTATGATCCTTTTGAATCTTTCAATTTTTCAATAATAAAAAAAACGTTCCACGTGGAACATTAAATATTATCTTCCCATATAAACTAATAAAACAGAAACATCACTTGGTGAAACCCCACTAATTCTACTCGCTTGGGAAATGGTTATAGGTTTGATTTTGGTCAATTTCTGACGTGCTTCAATAGATAAAGATTTTACTTTAGAATAATCGAAATTAGACGGAATTGCAACATTCTCTAATCTATTTAATTTATCTGCCTGATTCTTTTCTTTTTCAATATAGCCGGCATATTTAACATGAACTTCTGTTTGCTCTATAATTTCATTATCAATATTATTTTCTAAAATAAACGCAGCCACATCGGGTATTTTTTGAAGGTCATGAAAATCTAATTGTGGTCTTGCAGCTATTTTAAACATCTTCATAGATTGCGAAATTGGAGCGGTTTTATTCGCTTCTAAAATTGGATTAATTACCTCTGGTTTTATGCTAGTTTCAATTAAAAATTTTACAAATAAATCTGTTTTCTCCTGCTTTTCAATTACTCTAGTCATACGTTCTTTTGAAGCCAAACCTAATTCAAAAGACATGGGAGTTAAACGTAAATCTGCATTATCTTGTCGTAACAAAGTTCTATACTCGGCCCTAGATGTAAACATTCTATAAGGCTCTTCTGTACCTTTTGTAATTAAATCATCGATTAAAACACCAATATAAGCTTCGTTCCTTTTTAATATAAAAGGAACTCTATCCTGCACATTTAAAGCGGCATTAATCCCTGCCATTAAACCTTGCGCAGCCGCTTCTTCATAACCTGTAGTCCCATTAATTTGACCTGCAAAATATAAGTTTTTAATTAGCTTCGTTTCTAGTGTATGCTTTAATTGAGTAGGTGGAAAAAAGTCGTATTCGATTGCATAACCATATCTAAAAAACTTTACATTTTCAAAACCTGCCACTTTACGTAAAGCTTTATCTTGAATATCTTCAGGTAACGAAGTTGAAAATCCATTTACATACACCTCTACCGTATTCCAACCTTCTGGTTCAACAAATAACTGGTGACGTTCCTTTGTTGCAAATCTGTCAATTTTATCTTCTATAGAAGGGCAATATCTTGGACCAATACTTTGTATCCTCCCGTTAAACATAGGTGATCTATCGAAACCTGTTCTTAATAAATCGTGTACTTCTTTTGAAGTATAACTCATATAACAAGACCGTTGCTTTTTTAATGGTTTTGTTGCAGCTAAATAAGAAAACTTTTCAGGATTTTCATCACCAGGCTGTTCAATCATTTTTGAATAATCTAAAGATCTTCCATCAACTCTTGGAGGAGTTCCTGTTTTCATTCTTCCAGCCTCAAAACCAACTTTTACTAAATCTTCTGTAATACCAATTGAAGCACTTTCTCCAGCTCTACCTCCACCAAATGTTTTATCACCTATATGTATTAAACCATTTAAAAAAGTACCTGCCGTTATAATTACAGTTTTCGATTTTATTATAATTCCTAAAGAAGTTTTAACACCAACAATTTTATCATTTTCAAATATTAACCCTTTTACCATGTCCTGAAAAAAGTCAACTTTTTCAGTTTGTTCTAACATGTTTCTCCAAGTTTCAGCAAAACGCATACGATCACTTTGGGCTCTTGGACTCCACATTGCAGGTCCTTTAGATTTGTTCAACATTTTAAACTGAATAGCAGTTTCGTCAGTTACAATTGCACTATCACCACC